>DATLAK010000050.1 GCA_035527535.1 Armatimonadota bacterium | reverse complement strand
GGGCAAGGGCATCAGCTTCATGGAGAACAAGGCGGAATGGCACGGCATCCCGCCCAATGACGAGCAGTTGGCGCTGGCGCTGCGGGAGCTGGAGATGCGCCCCAGTGCGGAGCAGCTCGAAAAGGCGGACGGATAGGGGAGCGATTTGACATGCCGGAGATGAAACCTTCGCGAGACGGCTACGGCTTGGGGCTGGTGGACCTGGGGCAGGCGGACGAGCGAGTGGTGGTGCTGGGGGCCGATCTGACGGCCTCCACCCGCGCCAACTGGTTCCAGGAGAAGTTCCCCGGGCGCTTCTTCAGCACCGGCATCGCCGAGGCCAACATGGTCAACATCGCGGCCGGGCTGAGCCTGGCCGGCAAGGTGCCCTTCGTCTGCACCTACGGCGTGTTCGTCAGCGGCCGCGCGTGGGACCAGGTGCGCACCACCGTCTGCTATGCCAACCTCAACGTCAAGCTCGGCGGCGCCCACGGCGGCATCTCGGTCGGTCCCGACGGCGCCACCCACCAGGCGCTGGAGGACATCGCCCTCATGCGCTGCCTGCCCAATATGACGGTGGTGGTGCCGTGCGACGCGCTGGAAACGCGCAAGGCGACCGTCGCCATCGGCGCCATGCACGGCCCGGCGTACGTCCGTTTCGGGCGCGAGCCCATCCCCGTCATCACCGAGGAGCAGACCCCGTTCACCCTGGGCCGGGCCGAGACCTTCCGCCCCGGCGACGACCTCAGCATCATCGCCTGCGGCTACATGGTGAGCGAGGCGCTCAAGGCCGCCGAGACCCTCCAGCAGGAGGACCAGGTCAGCGCGCGCGTCATCAACCTGCACACGGTCAAGCCGATTGACCGCGCCGCCATCGCCCGGGCCGCGGCCGAGACCGGCGCCATCGTCACCGCCGAGGAGCACCAGGTGATGGGCGGCTTCGGCAGCGCGGTGGCGGAGGTAGCGGCGGCCGAGTGCCCGGTGCCGATGCGCCTGGTGGGCATTCAAGACCGCTTCGGCGAATCGGGCGAGCCGGAGGAACTGCTGGAGGCGTTCGGCTGCTGCGCCGGCGCCATCGTCGCCGCCGCGCGCGAAGTGCTGAAGCAGAAGAAGTAGCCGCGGATCAACGCGGATGCACAAGACATGGTAGGGCAGGCGTCTCGCCTGCCAACCGCGTTCGGAGGTATAACATGGCATACAGCGTCAAGGGCTACCAGTTCGATTACGAGAAGTTCTTCCCGCGCGACATCTTCGACGAGATCACCGAGGTGCGGGTGGAGCGCCCCGACGTCATCCTGGCGGCGGCGCGGGCGCGCAAGCGGCGGCTGTCGCTGACGATTGACGGCAAGCTCACCATCCTCGCCGCCGACCACCCCGCGCGCATGGTCAACAGCTACGGCGACGAGCCGGTGCGCATGGCCAACCGCCAGGAGTACCTGGGGCGCGTGCTGCGCGTGGTGGCCAGCCCCGGCGTGGACGGCGTCATGGGCACCACCGACATCATCGAGGACCTGCTGATCGTGGACTACCTGGTGCAGGAGCAGGGCGGCCCCAGCTTCCTCGACGAGCGCGTCATCCTGGGCTCGATGAACCGCTCCGGGCTGGCGGGCAGCGCGTGGGAGCTGGATGACCGCTACACCTGCTTCAGCGCCGAGAGCATCGCCGCCCTCAACCTCGACGGCGCCAAGGTCATGTTCCGCCTCGCCCTCGATGATCCCAACTCCAACCTCTGCCTCGACTACACCGCGAACGCGGTCAACGCGTGCGTGGCGCTGGGAATCCCCATCTTCATCGAGGCGCTGCTGGTCCAAAACGAGGACGGCAAGTGGAAGATCCAGAAGAACGCCGACGCCCTGGTCAAGGCGGTCGGCGTCGCCACCGCCTTGGGCGAGACCTCGCGCCTGACCTGGCTCAAGATCCCCTACTGCGACGAGTTCGAGCGCGTCGCCCGCTCCGCCACCTGCCCCATCCTCATGCTCGGCGGGGAGTCGCGCGGCGACCCCACGGGGACGCTGCAGGAGTTCGCGACGGGCATTCGCGCCGGCGCCAGCATCCGCGGCGCGCTCGTCGGCCGCAACGTTACCTACCCCGGGCCCGACGATCCGCTGGCGGTGGCGCTCGCGATCAACGACATCGTGCACGAGCAGACTCCCGCGGAGCAGGCGGTCGAGCTGCTCATGAGCAAGCGCGATCAGGACCTCGACGCCCTCACCAAGTGGCTGGGGTAGGACCGCGGCATGAACCACACGTTCGTCGTCTATGTTGACGAATCCGGCGACGAAGGCTTTTCGTTCGGCCGGGGAAGCTCCGACTGGTTTGTGCTGGCAGCGGTGGTCACGCGCAAAGCGAGAGACCTCCAGGTAGTCAAGTTAGTGGACCGGGCGCGGAGGCAACTGGGCAAGCCGGACAAGAAGCCGCTTCACTTTCGGGACCTGAAACACGAGCAGCGCCTGCCCTACGTGGCCGAGATCGCCGACGCGGTAGCGAGCAGCTTCTACTACGCGGTTCAACGTACACAACACGGCTTCACGGAAGACCGCTACGCGAGGATGCCGAAGCCTGTGGTGTACCATCGGGAAGGGCGATACTTGGGGTACGGCCTCAAGTTCTGGCCGCGCGAGGTGGACGACGTGCTGAAGGGCGAAGCGGCATTCGAATGGGTCGGAACATACCGCTCGTGATGGAAAGAATGCAGGCTCCGGGTCTCAGGATCCCACCCGCTTAGGGCTGCCGTCCTTGCGAACGACCTGAGAGAGTTCCCGCGCACGCCTGCACCTGTACATTATGCCACAATCCGATAATCATACAATACCCTACCACGCGTGTGATGGCGACACCGTTTGATGACCGCGCCGGCGGGCGTAAAGACGCAACGGAGGAGGCAACCATCATGCCCCAACTCAAAGGCAATCTCATCGTCGGCCAGTCGGGGGGGCCGACGGCGGTCATCAACAGCAGCCTCGCCGGAGTCATCCAGGCGGCCTTGAAGTCCCCGGCCATCCAGGGCATCTACGGCATGGTGCACGGCATCGAGGGCGTGCTCAAGGAAGACCTCATTGACCTGCGCGCCGAGAAGTCCGAGACCATCGAGGGCCTGCGCCGCACCCCCAGCGCCGCCCTCGGCGCCTGCCGCACCAAGCTCAAGGCCGCCGACTACGAGCGCATCCTCAAGGTCTTGCAGGCGCACCAAGTTCGCTATTTCATCTACAACGGCGGCAACGACTCCGCCGACACCTGCCACCACGTCGCCCGGCTCGCCCACGCGTCCGGCTACGAGCTGCGCGCCATCGCCGTGCCCAAGACGGTGGACAACGACCTCGCCTTCACCGACCACTGCCCGGGCTACGGCAGCGTCGCGCGCTTCAACGCCATCGCCACCCGCGACGCCGGCCGCGACACCGAGGCCATCGGCGTGGTGGACAACGTCAAGCTGATCGAGACCATGGGGCGCAACACCGGCTGGATCACCGCCTCCACCGCCCTCGCCAGGGAGGGCCCCGACGACGCCCCGCATCTCATCTACCTGCCCGAGCGCCCCTTGAACCGGGAGTGGTTCCTGCAGGACGTCAAGGCGACGTTCGACCGCCTGGGGTACTGCGTGGTCGCGGTGTGCGAGGGCCTGAAGGACGAAAAAGGGGAGACCCTGGTCGCCTCCGCGCGCGCGGTGGACACCGACAGCTTCGGCCACAAACAGCTCGGCGGAGTGGCTGATTTCCTGTGCGACGCCATCGCCGCCAACCTCGGCCTCAAGGCGCGCTTCGACAAGCCCGGCACCGTCCAGCGCATGTCGGCCCTTGCCGCCTCGGCGGTGGATGAGGAGGAGGCCTACCGGGTGGGGGAGCAGGCGGTGATGGCCGCGGTCGAGGGGATGAGCGGGCAGATGATCACGCTGGTGCGCGAATCGAACTCGCCATATCGCGTGACCACCGGCCTGGCGCCGCTGGAGGAGGTTGCCAACGCCGAGAAGGTGGTGCCGCGGGAGTTCATCAACCAGCGCGGGAATGATGTCACCGCCGCCTTCCTCGACTACGCGCGGCCGCTCATCGGCGGGCCGCTGCCGCCCTACGTGCGGCTGGCGGGGAAGCGAGTCGTGCGCCGCGTAGAAGTGTGACTCGCAAGCCGGGCGCATCCCGGTCGGTACTCCCTGTTTACCAGCGGCGAGGGGTATGGTAGAATCGTTGCGGAAGGTGCGCATGAAACTGCACGTAGCCATTCGACCGGACGAGATAGACGGCGGGTACATCGCGGCGTGCCCCGAGATTCCCGGCTGCATGAGCGAGGGCTTGACCGAGCAGGATGCCCTGGAGAACCTGCGCGAGGCCATCGAGCTGTGTCTGGAGGCGCGCAAGGAGCAGGGCCTGCCGCTCACCGTGCCGCTGCGAGAACTCGAGGTCGCCGCTTCGTGACCAGGCTGCCGCAGGTCAGTGGGGATCGCGTGGTACGAGCCTTGGAATGCGCTGGATAGAAACGCGCCAGACAGCGGGGCAGCCACGTCGTCTTGACCAAAGCCGGTTCACTCGTCTCGCTTTCCGTTCCACTCCACAATCCCGTTGGTCGCGGTTTGCTGCATGACCTCCTGCGCACCGCCGAGCTCGGCGACGACGAGTTCATCCGGCTGCTGCGGTAGAGACTGCCCGGATAGTCGCAACCTCGTCGAATATCCGCCTGGCAGGGAAACGGGCGCGGAAACTGTCACGTTGATCTGCGATGCCAGCCATGCAGGTCATTGGGGGTGCGGGAATGGTGCCTGCGCGCTCGGTCGGGCACTCGACTAGCTCCGGTCCGTGCGCCAAGGGTACGTCTGGTATGTCTCCTCGAAGGCCTGCTTGATTTCCAGCAGTCTGTTCTCGGCCCACATCACGGCATCCCGGAGTGCCAACTCGGGACACGATGGATCCGACTTCTCGAGGATTGTCCAACAACCACGGCCCTCCGTCAAGCAAGAGCGGGTGCTGTGGGGGTGCTGCTTCCCCTCGTACGCCGGCGCGCGGCGGGTGAGGGTTGACAAGGGGAGTTTCGTCGGGTAATATCTTCTTCAAGAGGGCTGCTGCCGGAGGTCGCACGTGACGCCAGTTGACGTCGGGTCGGGGGCCGTGAGCATGAGCCGCGAGCGGCTGCGGCAAGTGCTGGTATGGGATTCCTATTTCGCCTTCAAGGGGAACTGCTAGCCATCACGCACGGCCCGCTCGGTGGATTCTCGAGCGGGCTTTCTTATTCGCCGGGTCGGGTCGAGCCATGCACAACCATGCGGACGAAGTTCTGGTACTGAACAACAACTACCAGCCGCTGAATATCGCCAATGTTCGGCGCGCCATAAACCTGCTGTTCCTGGGCAAGGCGGAGACGGTCGAGACCGACTCCAAGCAATACCATTCGGAGCGCGTGATGCTGCCGATGCCGACGGTAGTGCGGCTGCATCACTACGTACGGCGGCCGCTGCCGCGGCTCCACGTCACGCGCAAGAGCATCTTCGCGCGCGACGGTCACGCCTGCCAGTACTGCGGCGCCCGGAAGGTGGCGCTGACCCTCGACCACGTCATCCCCAAGGACCAAGGCGGCCACACCGATTGGGACAACTTGGTATGCTGCTGCACCAAGTGCAACAGCCTCAAGGGCAACCACACCCCCCACCAGGCGGGCATGAAGCTGGTGCGCAAACCGCGCCGGCCCAAGTTCATTCCCTACATCAGCTACACCAAGTTCCTCGCCGCCCTCAAGAACCCCCACTGGAAGCAGTACCTGTCCCCGTATGGAGACGGGTAGCGGCGGGTCGCCTCGGCGCCGGCCGCGTTAGGGCGAGGGTGCGGGCGCGGGGGCGGGGCGGTGCGCCTTTACCGATTGCTCCAGCGCCGCCGCTCGCAGCTCCGCGCTGCGCGCCGCATCTTGGTCCCCCAGCGCTCGATAGGCCTGCGCCAAGTGCTGCAAGACCTCGGCCATAAACGCCCGCTCGCGCGGGTCCCCCCGTCCGAGCGCGGCGCGAAAGGCCTGCGCCGCTTCCGCGGGTCGCCCGCTGCGCAGCAGCAACCTGCCCAGCGTGTCGCGGCCCGCGCTCTCCTCGGCGGGATGCTTCTCCAGGGCGGCGGTCAGGAGGGCGAGCGCCTGCTCCACGCAGCGGCCCGTGTCGGCGCACAGGTCGGCGAAGTTGTTGATCGCCTCGAAGAGCTCCGGGTCCTCCCGTATGGCGCGGCGGTAGTGTGCCAGCGCCTCCTCGGCGCGGCCCTGCTCGCGCGCGACGTTGCCGAGGTTGACCCAGGCGCGGGCGAAGCCGGGCTTGTGCTCGACCGCCAGCCGGTAGTGCTCTTGCGCGCGCTCCAACATGCCGCGGCGCTCCAGCATGACGCCGAGATCGTTGAGGCGTTCGGGCGAGAGGCGTGCGACCTCGGGGGGCGCGGGGCCGCTCGCTCGCGCGCTGGCCGCCGACCCGTAGGCGCGCAGCAGACGCGCCGCCTGGGTCAGGTCGAGCCGCACCTCTCGCACGTCACTGCGGCAGCCGACGAGCACCACCGCCAGCAGCGCCAGCGCCGCGCGCAGGCTCGTCATCCGGCGGGCTCGTGCGCCGGCGACGGCCGTGGTGGGCGCGGGCGGATGACCAGCATCCAGTTGTCGCCGTCGCCCCAGATGCGCGCGAAATCGAGGTAAGGGATCTCCTGCGCAGCGCGTTCGCCGGTGTGGGCGATGAAGCACGATCTGCGCTCGTCGTAGCCGTAGGCGACGACGAAGTGATTCCGGCGCGCGCCCGGAGCGCCCACCCGCACCTGGCAGATGACCGGCACGTCGCGCGCGATCCATAGCCGCAGGCGGTCGCAGCTGCCGCGGGCAGACTCCGCCCGCAGCCCCCGGCGGCGCGCGTAGAGCTTGAGGTCAAGGTTGAGCACGCGCCCGTCGGGCAGAGCGATCTCGTCCGCGATCTCCCGCTGCGTGACCTGCAGACCGTGGTAGCGCAGCACGCTCTCCAGCGCCGCCGGCCCGCACCACCGCGGCTCCTGCTTGACGAAGGGGACGTCGGCGATGGTGTGGGCGGAGGGCTGAGCGCGCACCGGCAAAACCACGGCAACCGCGATCGCGGCCGCCGCCAGCGCTGTTGGCAGGGGTCTCATGCCGTCAACCGGCGCGCGGCGAGTCGTGTGACTCGCCGCGCGCGCTTCGTCGTTCGAATGGAAGCTAGTGCCCCAGCAGCAGGACGATGACGATGATCAGCAGCCAGGTGGTGGTGCTGAGCGTCGGCTCCTGCGCGCCGCCAACCGCCAGCGCCTCGGCGCCGGTCGCGATCTGCTGCAATTCGTCGGCGCTGAGCTGCGACAGGCGCTGCTGCACCTGCTGCTCGGTGAGGCCGAAGCCCTTGAGCTTTGCGGTCACGCCCGCCGCGTCCAGCGCGGCCTCGGCGCGCGCTGCGACCTGCGCGCGCTCGCCCTTGGGCTCGGTCGTCATCTTCGACTGGATCGGCGCCGCACACGCTGCCGCCATCGTGAACAGCATCACCGCCACCGTGACCACCGCCAACCAGGCGCATCGGCGTTCGAGCTTGCGCATTGCGTACCCCCTGTGGGTGTTGTTTGCCCCCGTCGCTGGAATGTAGCATGCGCCGCGGCGGTTGTCAAGGCAAACGGCATCAACACTGGCCATCAACAGGCGAGCGACCATCACGCAGGGACCTCACGGCCGCCCGCTTGCAGTCGTGGGAAGCGCCCGCACAAGGTTTCGCACCGCGCCGGGCCCGCGCCGGCGGGAATGCGGCTCATCCCTGGCAGATTGGGGCGCAGGTGCGGAATATACAGAGAGGGGTCGGCTCGCTGGAGCCGGCGCTCCCTCGGGGCGCGGTGTCGTGCCGTCGCCACCGCGGATATGGAGATGTCTATCCCGTTGGTCAGAGCCATCTGTCGCCGCGTGGCGATGGCAGCGCTTGCCACGCCGGTGCTCTTGCTCGGCGCCGGCGGCCCCGCCCATCCTGGTGGCGCCGGTCTGGAATGGTCGCAGTCGGGGCGATCACTGGCATTCTGGTGTGACTCGGGTCTCTACTCGGTCAACATGGTGCAGGGCGGGGTGGTGCGACTGACCTCGGTCCCGGCGCGGGGTCGCTGCTCCCCCGACGGCATGCGGGTGGCCTGGAGCGACCGCGACGCCACCTACGTGTACCATGCCGGCAGCACCGGAGATATCCGGATCGCCGAGCCCGGCCGCGTTGCCGGCTGGAGCCCGGACAGCAAGTGGGTACTCGTGGAGTCCTGTCCCCCGCGTCAGGCCCCCGAGATCTATGCCGCCAGCGCCGATGGAAAAGGAGCCAGTCCCCTTGCCCCCCACCCGGCGTGGGACGGTAACGCCACCTGCTCCCCCGACGGCCGATGGATCGCCTTCGTCTCCCAGCGCGACGCCCAGCGCTCCGACATCTGGGTAGTCGGATGGGACGGCTCCCAGCTTAGCCGCGTGACCGCCATGTTCGAGGCCAACGCGCCGGCGTGGTCGCCGGACGGCTCGCGGCTTGCGTTTTGCGGGCGGGCCACCGCCTCCTCGCCGCGGCAGGTGTATTGGCTCGACTTCCGGACGCGCAAACTTACCGCCGTTACCCCCGAAGCTCGCGGTGATGTCCGCGATCCCCGGTTCGTGGGCCCCGACTACCTCACCTACGTTGGCGGCACGCCTGAGATGGCGGACCTGCGCAGCGGCGCTCGGCGCGAGCTGCCACGCGGGGAGCTGTCGCCGGACGGACGCATGGCCGCGGTGCTGTCGGGGCGGCCCGGTTCGCTGGACGTGATTCCGCTTGCCGGTGGTGATCGCCGCCCGGTTGACAAGGGGGTCGAGGCTTGCGCCTGGTCCCCGGATGGGCACTGGCTGGCCTACCTCGCGCTGTCCCCCGGCCCCACCGGTGGCGTGGTGCGCGAGCTGCGCGTGAGCGCGCTCGACTCGACAGGAGTTTACGTGCTGTGGAGCGAAGGTCTGCCCAGCCGGGGTGGCGCCTGAGCCGGGAGCGGTAGTGATCCCGCTCGCGAAGTCCGCCTGAAGTCCCGCTCGACCACGCCACCCCCAGCGCGTGTCGCCTGGAGGACCACCATGAAGGTCGGGATCGTTACCTATAACCTCGCTCACGACTGGGACCTGCCCACCATCATTGCGCGCTGCGCCGCTGCCGGCATGCAGGGCGTCGAGCTGCGCACCGGACATGCCCACGGGGTCGAGGTCGGCCTCAGCCCCGCCGAGCGCAAGCAGGTGCGGCAGCAGTTTACGGACTCGCCGGTCGAGCTGGTGGGACTCGGCAGCACCTTCGAGTACCACGCGGTGGAGCCCGCCGAGGTGCGCCGCAATATCGAAGGCACCAAGGAGTACGTCAAGCTCGCCGCCGATGTCGGGGCCCCCGGGGTCAAGGTCCGCCCCAACGGGCTCAACGTGGAGCGGGGCGTCCCCCGAGAACAGACGCTGGAGCAGATCGGCAAGGCGCTGCGCGAGTGCGGGGAATACGCGCGCGACTACGGCGTCGAGGTGCGCCTGGAGGTGCACGGCCCCGAGACCTCCCTGGTGCCCAACATCCGCGCCATCATGGACGCCGCCGATCACGATAACGTCTTCGTGTGCTGGAACTGCAATCAGGCCGACCTGGTCGAGGGCTCGGTGCGCGCCGGTTTCGACCTGGTGCGCGAGCGCATCCGCCTGGTGCACATGCGCGACCTGTACCTGGATGAGTATCCGTCGCGGGAGCTGCTGGGGCTGCTGCGTGATTCAGGGTACCAGGGGTTCTGCCTGGCGGAGATCAGCGAGAGCCCCGATCCGGAGCGAGTCATGCGCTACTACCGCGCGCTGTGGCTGTCATACCTGGGCGGGGGGTAGGGAAGGGGCAGGCGGGCGCGCGCCGCGGCGAGCCTTCGCGCCGGAGCTGCCCCGGAGCCCTGCCGGCTGCGCGCGCGGGCGCGGATGCAAGTCGAGACCATCGCCCGCGGCGAGCTCGCATGACGGCCGCCGCCGCAGTGGCGAGTGCGGTCGTCGCACGCGCGACCGCGGAGAGAACGTGGTGCCTGCCGACGGATTCCTCAATCTCCTCAAGCCGCCCGGCATGACGTCTCACGACGCCGTTGCCTGGCTGCGCCGTCGCGTGGGCACTGCCGTCGGCCACGCGGGCACCCTCGACCGCGCCGCCGCCGGGGTGCTGGTGTTGTGTGTCGGTCGCGCGCGGCGCTTCAGCCGCTTTGCGATGGAGGGCGACAAGGCCTACATCGGAGAGATCACCTTCGGCGTGACCACCGATACGCTTGACGCCGAGGGCCGGGTGCTGAGCCATGGCGACGCCTCGGCCCTGGCGGAGGCGCAAGTCGCGCGGGCGCTCGCGACCTTCGAGGGTGAAATCGAGCAGGTCGCTCCGGCCTATTCGGCCGTGCACGCCGACGGCGCCCGGCACTACGAGCTGGCGCGACAGGGACGCACGCCGCCGCGCCGAACACGCAAGGTGCGCATCATGTCGGCGCGGCTGCTCGATTTCGCGCCCGGGCGCCATGCGCGTGCGCGGATAGCGGTGGAATGCACCAAGGGAACATATATCCGCGCCTTGGCGGCGGATATCGGCGCCGCGGTCGGCTGCGGGGCGCACCTGTCGTTTCTCGTACGCACCCGCGCGGGCGACTTCGAGATCGCCGACAGCGCGACCCTCGAACAGACGCAGGACGCGATCGAGGAGCGCCGCCTGGGCGAGCTCCTGCGACCGCTCGATGCGCCGTTGGGGGCGTTGCCGGCGGTGACGCTGGCGCGGGCGCAGGCGGAGCGGGCGCGCTGCGGGGGCGAGGTCGCGGCTCCGTCGGACTGCGGCGGCACTGCCGAGTTGGTGCGCATTTACGATCCGGCGGGCGCATTCATCGGCCTCGCCGCGGCGCAAGGGGCCCAACTCCGGCCGCGCATCGTCGTCGCGGAGTGAACGGTTTGCTCCGCGGACCAAGGGAAACGCGGCGCGCACCGGGCGCGGTTTCCTCATCGAACTCCGTGGATGAACGGCCATGGAAGTAGTAAGGGATATCGAGCGACTGGAGCCGCCGGCCGCGGCGGTTGCCGTCGGGGTTTTCGACGGCGTTCACCTCGGGCACCAGGCGGTGCTGCGCGAGGCCGTCACGCGGGCGGCGGGTTTAGGCGCGCAGGCGGCGGCGCTGACGTTCGACCCCCATCCGCAGCAGGTGCTGCGGCCGCGGCAGGCGCCCCGGCTGTTGACCACCATTGCCGAGCGCGCGGCGCTCATCGCCGACAGCGGAATCAACATGCTGATCGTCGCGCGTTTTGACCACAGCTTCGCCGCCCAGACACCGGAGGAGTTCGTGCACCGGGTGCTGCTCGAGCGGTTGGGGGCGCGCTGCGTCATCGCCGGCGAGGGGTTCGTCTTCGGCCGCGGCGCTCGGGGGAACATCCACACGCTGACCGAACTCGGGCGCCGGCTTGGCTTCTGCGCGGCGGCGGTCGAGCGCGTCACCGTGGACGGCATGACCGTCTCCAGCACCGCCGTGCGCCAGCTCATTTCCGCGGGCAACATCGAGCGCGCAACGTCGCTGCTCGGCCACTGCTACACCATCGGCGGAGTGGTGGTGCGGGGGCGCCAACGGGGGCGCGCGATCGGTACCCCGACCGCCAACCTGTGCGTCGAGCAGAGCAAGCTGCTGCCGCCCGATGGCGTTTACGCCGTCAGAGCCCGCCTGCGGGGCGAGGAGGGCGCGCGTCCCGCGGTGGCGAACATCGGCACCCGCCCGACCTTCGCCGGCGCGACCGGCGAGGGCGCGCCCGGCGGCCGCTGCATCGAGGCGCACATGTTCGATTCGCCCACCCCGGGTGAGCTGTACGGACACGCCCTCACCCTCGAGGTCGTCAGCCGACTGCGCGACGAGCGGGCGTTCCCCTCGGCGCCGGAGCTGTCGGCGCAGATCCAGCAAGACATCGCCTGCGCGCGGGCGATCCTCGCACGGAAGTGATCCCGCCGCCGGTCGCGCTCGCACCGACGGCGGCCCGGGGCGGCGCGCGGCTGTACCTCACCCGGTCGCCCAGGCCCGAGGAGGTCGTCAGCTTCGTCAGGAGAGCCGGCGCCTCGGGACCGTCCGATGAATCGTTCAGACCCCGGTGAACCTCCTGGCGCTGATGCGTGTCCTTGGGGATGGAGGTGCCGATGGACGATGCTGCGGTCGAGCTGATGCGGCGCATCCGGGCAGGCGACGCCGGCGCCCTCGACGACCTGATCGCTCGTCACGGGCGCATCCTGCGCAGCCATATCGAGCGCTATGTCCCATCGGCGGACGCCCAGGACCTGCTGCAGGAGCTGTGGCTGCGCGTGTGGCAGCGCGCTCACCAGTGGGACGGCCGCGGTCGGCTGCTGGCGTGGCTGCTCACGATCGCCACCAACCTTGCGCTCAACCACCTGCGGGCGCGGCATCCGGTGGTGTCGCTGGCGGCATTCGGCGACGACGAGTTCTCCGAGACGCTGGCGACGGCACCTGAAGCCCTCGTCCCCGGGCCCGAGGACCAGGCCGTCTGGGGCGACGAGCTCGACCGCGCCCGCTCGGCCCTGGCTCAGCTCCCCGCCGACAAACAGGCCGCCGTGCGCCTCGTGCGCATCGAGGGGCGCAGCCTGCGCGAGGCCGCCGCCGCCCTCGGCGTCCCCGTCGGCACCATCAAGTCCCGGCTCCATCATGCGCACAAGCTGCTGATGGAGCAACTGGAGGAGGACACATGAAGATCGCCATGACCGAGCACATCACGATTCGCAGCTTCCGCACGTTCATCTCCGAGCGGCTCCCCGCCGCCCTCGCCGCGGTGGCGCCGCTGACCGACTATCGCGTCGAGGAGACCGCGCCGGGCGTAGGGCGGGTGACCGTGTCCCTGCAGCAGCGCGGCGCCCAGCACACCGTCGTCTTCGACGGCCTGCCCGTCCCTCGCGAGGACGGCTCGTTCGCGGTTGACGGCGGCGAGCGCGCGGTGTTCATGACCGCCAGCAGCAACGACCTGGAGCAGGCGGAAATCAAAGCGGTGGGCGAGCAGCTCATGGACCAAATCGCGCCGCGGCTGGCGGCGCCGCCGGCAGACGCAGAATGGGATGAGGCGGTGCTGCGCGCGTGGTTTCCCCTCGATCGCTGGCTGCGGGAGTTCGTATCCAGCGCAGGGACCGCCAACTGGCTCGACAACGTCAATGCGCTGTCGCGGGTCTCCCATCTGAGGCGAATGTGGGTGCTGGGCGCAGACGCCGCGTTCCACCCGACACATATCGGCCGGGTGTGTCCGTACGATACCCCTGAGGGCCCGAACCACGGGCGAGTGCTGACGCTGGCGCTGGGGGCGGATGTGCAGAACGGGCGCATCGTGCCGGCCGAGGATCGTGGAGAGGCCGCGATCGGCCTGGCCGCGAGCCTGATGCCCCTGCTGTGCCACAACGACCCGGCGCGGCAACTGACGGGCGTCGTCATCATGCGCCAGTGGGTGCCGCAGGCAGAGCCGGAACTGCCGTTGGTGCGGTCGGGGAATGAGCCAGAGGATGGCAGCTTCTCCCCGGGCCGCGACTTCCTCACCGCGTACATCCACTGGAAGGGCATGACCTACGAGGAAGGCATCGTCATGAGCGAGTCGGCGGCGGCGCGGCTCGCCTCTCCGCAGCCGCTGGAGGTGGGCGACAAGCTCTCCAACCGCCACGGCGCGAAAGGCGTGGTGGCGGCCATCCTGCCCGATGACGACATGCCTCACCTGCCCGACGGGCGGGCGGTGGAACTCATCTTCGACCCCATGGGCGTCTACAGCCGCCTCAACTTCGGCCAGATGATCGAGGGGGCGCTGGGGCTGGTCGCGGAGAAGCGGGGGGCGCCGATTGTCGCGCCGCCGTTTCGCCGTACGACGCCGGAGGAGTTGCACGGCCTGCTGCGTGATGCGGGCCTGCCCGAGTCGGGGCAGTTCATCCTGCGCGACGGCAAGGACGGCCCGGAGCTGGATGAACCCTCGACGGTAGGAGTTGTGTATTGGGGCAAGACCGTCCATTTGGCGAGCCAGAAGATTCAGCACTTCCTCTCGGAGCCGCTGCCGTGGCGGCGCCGGGGTGGGCAGCTTGCCGGCCGCAACGAATACCTCGCGCTGCGGACGGTGGGCGCGAACGAGAACATCCTGGATGCCTACCTGACGCGCGCGCCTCTCGATGAAAAGGGCGACGAACTGCTGGAGAGGGTCGCCGGCGGCTTCCTGCCCGAGCATGCATCTCCGCCGTCCGCTGCATTTCGACGGCTGCAGCGCGCGCTGCGGACGGCGATGATTGACCTGGCGTGGTGCGGTGATCACGTCGAGACCCGATGGGCGACCCCGGGCGAAGGGGACCTCGAGCTGGCCGCGCCCGTGGAGCATCCGTGGCAGGCGGAGGCGAAGCTCACCCATGTCGGTCCCACCGACTGGGAACAGTTTCGCCACCAGTTCGAGGACTACCGGCCCAAGGTCGCCTCCCTCGGCCAAGGCGTCACCGAGGCCAACCAGCGACTGGAGCAGGCGCTGCGCTCCGGCGCACCGGCGCCGGTGCAGCAGGCTGCGCGCGCGGCGCTGCGCCGGGTGATAGATGAGCTTTTCGCCAGCCTGCTCACACGCGGCGACATTGACTTCTACACGCGCCCACAGTTCAGCGGGCGAGCGACGCTCGCGCCGGGGTACGACCTGAAGCTCGGCCAACTCGGCCTACCCGAGGAAATGGCCTGGGCGCTTTTCGGGCCGCTGGTGGTTGGCAGGGGCGGCGCCGGGGCCGTCGAGTCGCGGAATGACGAGGCGCGTCGGGCCGTCGAGGGACTGATGGCCGAGAGCGTCGTCGTTCTCAACCGCGCACCGACCTGGGAGCCGACCTCTATCACCGCCTTCACGCCGGTCATGCGGCCCGACCGGTGCCTCCATCTGCACCCGTCCTGCTGCCGCATGTTCAACGCCGACTTCGACGGCGACCAGGCCGCGGTATGGCTGCCCATCAGCGAGCCGGCGCAGCGCGAAGCCAAGGAGAAGCTGACCGTCGCGGCTCACCTGCGGCGCGACCCCACGGTGGTCATGTACCACCTCGCGCCCTCCCATGCCGTCCTGGGGGGACTGGCCTATGCCTGCGAGTCGCCGGAAGGGCGCGCGGCGTTCGAGGCGGTCTGGCCGCGGGGTTGCCCGCCACCCGCGGGCCCGCTCACCCGTGGGGGCGTGGTATCTTCGCTGCTCTCGGTTTACGAGGCGGCCGGCGCGGAGGCCGCGCTGGAATTGCTCGACAATCTCCACTCACTCGGCGTCACCTGGGCGACGAAATCGGGCGCCTCCTTCAGCCCATTCGTGGGGGAGGGGCTGCGTTTGCCGTCGCCGCCCGCATCGCGCTACAGCGCAAGCTGGTACGCCTATCGCTCGCTGGTTGACGCGGCAATCGCCGCCCAGGCCGATGCCGATCCCACGCTCAAAGCCCCCATGCGCGCGGTGCGGTGTGAGGCGCGGGGATCGGTCGCGGCGATCCGGGCGACGGTGGGGCCGTGGACCGTTTCCGACTGCTATGTCCCCGAGGGGCCGATCACCCACGGTTTCCGCGACGGCCTCACGGCGGAGGAACTGTGGATACTGGTCGCCAAGACGCGCGAGCGGTTCCTGGGCCTTCACGAGTCGCAACTGCAACTGGCGATCTCGCGGCGGCTCTCCGCCCCCGAAGGAGCCACCCTTCTCCGCCGCGCGATGGCCGCGGAGAATCCCGCCGCCATCCTTGCCCAGGCCGCCGACGCTGGCGAGGCCGATCCCCTGACCGACCCGGACGTGCGTCTGTGGATCGGGCTGCTGCCGGAGGCGAATGCGCGCGCCGGTTGCAGGCCGACGAGCCGACGTCGGGGCTGAGCGCCAAGCGCGGCCAGGCATTAGAACTATCGAACGCTGGCGCCGAGCTTCAAGCGTACGGGAAACAGCGCCACAAGCGTCATCGCGTCACAGGGGAATCAGCCGCCGCGCCCTTCTGCCAGAGCTTGCCGTCTTAGAGCCTATCCTAGGATTCACAGTCCACGGGCATGTCATTCCGAACGAAGTGAGGAATCTCGGTTCGGAACGAGATCCCTCGCTGCCGCTCGGGATGACAGTCAGCCGGTCTTTCGGATAGGCTCTCAGCGGTGCCGCGGCGCGACGGCCTCGGTGGGTGTCGCGACCGGTTGCCAGTGACCGTGGACCGCGCCGTGTCCGATGCCCACATGGGTCAGCGGGTACGCCTCCCTTGCGTCCGCGCGAGCCACGTAGAGTTGGCGGGCGCCGCGCCGATTGCAGCCGAATAGCAGCCATTGCCCGTCCGGCGACGGTTGCGGGTGGTAGTGGAGGACGCGTGGCTCGGAACGGGTGAGCTGCTCGACTTGCCCGTCGAGGCTGACCCGCATCAGTTCGACGCTCTCTGCGGACTTGGCCGTATAGTAAACCCAATGCCCGTCCGGCCCCCACACGGGGATATCGCTGCTCGCGCTGTGGAACGCGGGCATATCGAGGAGCTCCACGACGCCGCGGTAGCCTTGTCGGTCCGCAAGCTTGCGCAGGCCGGCGCCGTCGCGCCGGACCAAATGCGGATGGCAGTCGAAGTGCTCGCCGCTCAAGAAGAGAAGCCACCGGCCGTCGGGGGACCACCGCGGGCAGAAGTTGAAGCGCTGGCCGGTCTCGATGCGCCGCCCATGGCTGCCGTCGGCATCGGCGATGTATACCTGGTATGACTTGTGGTACGCGATGTGTCTGCCGTCCGGCGAGGGGTTCGTACCGTAGGTGAATTCGTGGCTGCCGCCGGAGAGGTCTCGCTTGTCGGTCCCATCCGAACGCATGCTGAAGGGCGTCATCACCCCGTTGATGAGCGCCTCGAAGCCCAGGCGCGTCGGATCCCCTGGCCAGAAGAAGAGCCCGGCGTTGTAGTCGCTGACGCGCTCCACCGCGGTCAGGTTGGTGAGACGCCCGCTAGCGAGGTCGAGCAGGCACATGTCGTGCCGCCAGCCCTGGGTCATGCGGAAGGTCTGGTGCTCCTGCTCCCAGGCGGCGTTGTCAGGGCTCTCCCAACCGCTGGCGATGATCGCGATGCGGCCATCGGGAGACCACCCGGCATAGGCGGTCCAGGCATTGGGCTCTCGGGTCAGATCCTCCGCGAGCCGGCGCCGGCTGGCGCCATCCCCCCGCGCCAGAGAGGCGCGCTGGCTGGCAAGGAATGAGTGCATGGCACCCGGCAGATTGGTCCGGTATTCGGTGTAGCCGACGAGATAGTCCGGGCGATTCCCCGTGATGCGAGTCTGGTCATGCACCGCAGCACCTGCCAGCGCCAGCGTTGTGCCGGCCGCAACCCCCGCGGCGGCTGTAAGAGCTTCCACCCGGATCATGCATAAGGCTTCGGGTATGTCATTCCAAGGAAGCGGAGCGACCAAGGCTTGCGCGCCTGCGGAGGACTTGCGCGCCGAAGGCGGGAATCCCCTACCAGGGATGCCCAAGGCCAACAATTCCAGCCGCGAGCAACCCCGGTAAGGGATCCCTCGCGTTGCTCGGGATGACACACCCATTGGGTGAGCGCCTCACGTTGACAATGCATAATCTGGGTCTAAGCCACTCAGGGTGACATAATGCCGAGGTATTGTCGGAAGGTCCAAGGACCGTCCGCCCGGCCCCTGTCGCCCCGAAACATCCGTGACCGGCCGGATCGTCAGGCAATCTGGAACGAGTACAGCCGGGCCTGGTAGATCGTAAACTCGACGACGACCGCTTGGCCGCGGCGCGGTCCAAGGTCGGCCACCGGGGCCGCCGTCGCATCGCCTTGGAACCGCACCGGCGGGTCAGTCACAGGCTGGCCGGTTTCATCGAGGACGCGAACGAGCACCCAGCCGTCGGGCTCGGTGGCGGCGTTGATGAGCAGCGTGTCACCGTCAACGCGGAGGGGATGGGTCTTGAGCCGCCCCCTTCCCTCGACGGCCTCCGCGTGCGCCAGACGGTACGGCTTGCCTCGCGCCACCCCCGGAAGGTAACGAGTCGCCTTGCCGTCAGCAAAGGTTCCCTCCCAGGTGCAGGAATACGGCGCCTCGGCCCAGTTCGGGTATTCGCGCCGCATTTCATCCACGGTGTGCAACCGGGCCATCACGACGTAGCCGTTATGCCGCGTGTTGATTCCCGTGTAATGGTACCACCACTCGTCGCCGAACTCGTGGTACGTGCAGCGGGGCCGGATCATCCCCGCGTCAAAGGACCCGCCCGCGCCGAGCTCGATCAGGCTGCGACGCTGCTGCGCAAAGCGATGGAAGTGCAGCAGGTCGCGCGACCAGACGAGCTCCGGGCTCTGCGTCTGTTCAATGCCCCAGTGCGCGAGCACCATGCCCAGGTAGAGGTTGCGCGTGGGGAAGGCCTGGCTGATGTTGCAGAACAGCTTGCCGAGCACCGGCCGCCCCGGCGCGTCGCCGCAGGCGCCGAACTTCTGGAGCAGCCCCATGCCGTAGAACTGCGTTCCGAAGCGGTCCCGCTGGTCCGGCCCCAGGACGAACTGCCGGTGGTAGTGCAGCCCGTCGTCGGTCCACAGCACCGCCAGGCACCGCAGACCCAGGTGCATGTTGTCATACACGGCGCCGTGCGGCGGGTAGGCGGGTGCGGCGGGGCGGAAGTACCAGAGCAAGCGCTTGCGGCCCGTGTCTTCGACATGGCACCGCATGGACTCGCTCGAGTGCATGAGATCCATGCCGACGCCGAGGTAGAGCAGCGGCTCGCGGGTCAGGGCCAGGTAGAGGTCGCCGCGCTTCTCGAAGGGCCAGAACTCGCCGCTGCGCGGGCGAAAGCAGCCGTCCGGGGAGGCCGGCTCCTGCGGAGAGTCCAGAACGCCCAGCCCGTCAGGGCGCAGGGAAGACTGCAAAGCTCTCTCGGCGTCCGCGGCCTGTTGTGCCGCCTGCGCGTCGCCCAGGCTCTTGCACTCGAGGGGGAAGTAGCGCTTGCCCGAGGCGAGAAAGACGTTGTCCAGGTTGACGGAGCCGTCGCGATCGGGATCGTAGAACCGAAACTGCGCGCACTCGATGTCGTGATCCATGATGTCCTTGCGCGTCTTGTGGAAGCGGATCATGCGGGTGGGGCAGTCGCGCTCATCGCGCAGGATGTTGTTGTCCCGCGAGCCCTCGTACTCCACTTGCCCCAGCCGCGGTTTCTCCCAGTGCTCCCCATCCGAGCTGACGGCCAGCAGCTTAAGGTATTCCCGCTCCGGCTCCGTATCCTTGCGCTCCAGCCGACCTCCTGAGTTGACATAGACGCATTCATAGCGCTGCGCAGCCTCGTTCCAGGTCAACGACTCGACGGACAGCATCTCCTCCTCGTGCGGGGCCGTGGGCGCAACCAGCGGCGCACCCGACGTCCGCAGCCGATCGGGCACGAACTGCACGCCCTCGACCTCGGCGCAAGCGAAATCATCCACCAGCACTTCCGGGTAGCCGCCCAGCTCCAGCACCTCGGGGCCGCTGGGGGGCGATGAAACCTGTTTCCAGAACTTGCGAATGCAGAAGGGGCCAACCGGCTCCCCCTCGCGCAAGACGCGGATGCGAATCCAATACTCGCCCGTCGGCCAGCCCGTGGTGTCGAAGGACTGCTCCCGGAACTCATGCGTCAGGCGAAACCGCCAAGGCCCCGCCAGCACCGCCGCCCCCCCGCGCGATGTTACGTCCGCCGACACCTCGCACGCGGAGACCCGGTGCTTGCGGATGCGGATGACGAAGCACGCGGTGTCTTCATTGATGTACAGAAACTGTCGCGCGGCGCACTCGATGAATTGCGGGCGGGCATCCACGGCGATCGGCGAGCGCGTGCAGGGGAAGAAGGAGTGCGGGTCGAGAGACATCGTCCCGCGGGCGATCTCGCCCTCGGCGCCCGACAGACGCAGCTCGATCTGATACTCCCCCATCTCCCAAGACCCATTCCAGGTGGCGTGGGAGGGGTCATAGCGGCCGTCGTCGAGCAAGGGATAGAGGATGCGCACGTGCGCGCGGCCGTCGCGCACCTCCACATCGCGGGTCGTCAGCTCCTGGACGAACCCCTGGGGCTGCCGGATGCGGACGTGCGCCTCCAGGGGCGTCGCGCCCGGGGGGCACGGAAGCACCAGCATCTTCCACCAGTAGTCGCAGTCAACCAGCTCCAGCACTATCCTGCTCCTTTCGACGCCACCGCTTCGCCCTCCAGCGCCGCCGTCTCGGACAGCGGCGCCAGCAATCGCAGGTTAAGCTCGCCGTCCAGAGAGGACTGGGCGACGAAGTCTTCGCCGGCCTTCAGCGCGCGACCGTCCAGCCGGCACCGCAGTGCGCAAGCTGCGGGCCAATCCCGCACTGCGAGCACCACCGAGCGTCGCACCAGGCCCCCCGGTTCCAGGCGAGCGGCGAAGCGCCCGGCGTCGGCGCGAAGGACATAGCGCCCGGTGGACATGTCAAAACACCCGTTGAAGTCCAGGGCTTCGCGCGGGTGCTCGCCCGGCCCGTCGAACGTAACCGTGGCTCCCTCCAGCGGCACCATCGTCATCGGGTTGAGCCACTCCGCCCGCCGGTGCAGGAGATTGCGCTCCACGTCTGCGGCGCTTGCCGATTCCTCCCAGGAGATCACCAGCGTGTACGCATACTCCCTTCCCGGCTCGGTCGGGGTGACGCGGATATCATGGCTTGCCGTCAAGCCGCGCGGACAGCGCCACGCAAACAGGCGCGCCGGCGCGCGGGCGGGATCGGGGTAACGCAGCAGGCACAGGCACGTCAGCCACCATCGCTCACCCCCCAGGCACAGCGGAACCGCGATAGCCGCGGGGAAGCGCGGCGAAGGGCTCGGATGAGACTCGCGCCCATCCTGCGGCAGCACCCACTCCGTGAAGTGATCGTCATCGCCCAGGCAGACCCGGGCCGGCCCAGCGAGCAGCCCGCTCAGGAGATCCAGGTCCGGCCCCACGCTGCGGCGCACCCAGGTGAGGACGCGGTCGTCAACCACGATGCGGTCCGAGTAGAAAGTCGCTCGCCCATAGGCCCACCCGCGCACATCGCGGGCCTGCTCGACGAACTTGGGCATCGGCCCCGACCAGGCCACCGACGTCAGGACCTCGCCGTCGGCGCGAACGGTCAGCTCCGCGCCCTGCGTGAACTTGATCTCGGACCCGCCGATGTGCCCGAACTGGACGCCGCTTTCCCAGCAGAGGTTCTGCCTTGGGGCTCGGCTTTCGCGCAGGAACAGTGCGCCGATGTTGCCGGGACGGATGCTGGCCGCATAGGATGCCTTCTCCACGATGTGCATCAGGACCTTCTGCGTCGTCAGCATCCTCATGTCTTCCCAGGCGACGGTCTCCGGGTCGGCGAAGAGCCCGATGATCTCGACGCCGCCCATGTACCCGTCGCGCGCCTCGAGCAGCCGTTCGCCGTTGAGTTCCACCCGGTGCCGGTCGCCGTTGAACGTCCACGTGATGCGGCCCCGGCGCGGAGGCCGACCCGGATGAACCTGCTCCGCGACGGTTGTGAATGAACGTAGGTCCGGGGCGGCATTGGCGCAGCGGGCCAGGCACAGACGCCACTGATCCGACTCCTGCACGCAGAGGAGGCGCATGTGATGGAAGGCGTTGTAGTGTCGCGCGATCAGCCCCCAGCACTTGCCGGATTGCGGGACTTCGTCCCAGTGAAACGTGGCCTCCAGGACGCCGTGCATCGCGCCTTCATGGAAGAGGAAAGCGGGGCCGCCCTCGGCCATCAACCCTTGCCGCGCAGCCGCCCATTCGCCGTGAACCTGCCAGCCCTCGCCTGACAAGGTTTCCGCGGTGGCCGTCTGATCGAATTCGCGGTCAACAACCAGTCGCGGGGCGATATGCCGCTCGCCCAGAGACGTTCGCCGCCCGTCGCTGCCGACGCAGGCGAGGCGATACGTTCCCGGCTCAAGGACGGCCCATCCTTGCGCGATGCCGGCGAATTCGCCGTGCCAGACATCTACCAGCGCCCCCGCAGCGCCGCGCGGGAAGGTATAGCTGCGCCAGATGAAGCTGTCGTCCGCGCCCATGGCCTCGATTCGGCCCCCCGGGTGCCCGGCCGGAAACTCCACCCACGGATTGCCGTGAGCGATCGCGGTGCCGTCATCACTTGCAGTCACGGGAGTCCCACCGTTCCACGCCTTCCACGCCCGGGAACTTGCCGTCGCCGACCTTGAACAGATCGCCGGTGCCGCCGGGAAGGCGAAGCTCCAGCTTGCCGTCCGCTATGGTGACCGCCTCGGGTCCGCCGGTTTCCCGGGACAGGCGGTACAACGTCTGCACGGAGGGCTCGAAGCTCAGCTGCACCGGAACGATCATCTCGTCGGCCGCCACGCCGCGCGCGTGCCGCAGATTGACCAACATGAAGTAAGCGCCGCCCGCGTCATCGCGGAAAAAGCCGATCAACGCATTCCGGCTCTCGGCGACCCCTTTGACCTCGATGCTCGCGATTCCGCAAACCTTGCCTGCCGCATCGTCGTAAGCCGTCACCCCCACCGGCAGCGGGTTCGGCACGTTGCGCCCGTCGAGGTAGCGCAGCCCCGGCACGTATCGAACATCGGTGCTCGTCAGGGAACGAAGCGCGGGGCCGAGATGCTGGACTTCCCGGTTGACCTGGCTGACGACGTGAAACAGCGGCGACGGTGTCCCGTCGGCGCAAAGCAGTGCGCAGGGATAGGTCGGGGCGTGATAGAGGAAGTAAGCGAGGCCGGTGAAGCCGTAAGCAAGCGAAGAGAACACCTGCATGCGCAGGTCCGACTCGCTGGGGCAGTAGTAGCTGCCCCCATTGCCGAAGGATTGGACAAAGGTCCAGTACGGGAGAGAAGCCTCCAACGCCGCCTTGCGCACGGCCTCCAGCGTATGGAAGTACCTCGTGGCCGTCCACGTCACGTCGTCGCAGGTCTCGTAGTCCACGAACGGGTACGGGTCCACCATCAGCAGATCCGGGTGACAGGTATCGAGATACTCCCGCAGGTACTGCTCGTACCCGTACGGCACCGGGGGAGCCGTGTAGTTACCCTCCGCATCCGGCTCCGTGTCGTAGTACTTACCTGCCGGTGCGCCGCCGGAGTAGAGGTTGGAGTAACCGAGCATCTCGGGGAACGTCTCCCGAAACCACGCCATCGCCTGGGCCATCGCCGGAAAGGCGGGATGGCGCGGCTCGTCCCAGATCAGGAATCCTGCTCCGCCCGCATACTTATCGTGGAAGCTGCGGGCGAGGTCCATCCTCTCCTGCGCTAGCGCATCGTAGTCGTCGGCCGCGTCCTTGGTCTTCTTCAGGTTGGGCAGCGCGTAGTAGTGCCAGGGCATTCCGTTCGCCGCGGACTTCTCGAACAGCCCCTCCCGCCCCTTCCAGATCAGGGCCGCCGTCAAGTTCAGCTCCTTGTACCAGGCCGGATCATAGGTGTCCGAGTCCAGTAGCAGAGCCATGAGGGTGAGGGGGTGATTGCGGACCCACTGCTTGCCGAAGTCCTTGGGCCGTTCACCGGCGAGGCCCGCGGTCCCCAGCCCGAGCGCGCACACCAGCGCGAATACGACCCTCATCCGTTCCGTGGCGATCTCTCCTCCCGTCCGACCGCGTCGGAACCGGCTGCCACCTGAAACGCATACAGGGCGCCGCCACGCAGGATGAAACGCAAGGCCGCCGGCCGGCCTCCCGTCGCTTCGCCCAAGGATCTGCGTTTCCCATCCGCTTGCCACCAAACGCGATAGCGCAATGCGTCATGGGGCGTCAGTTGTGATTGGTTCCCTTCGCAGCCCCGGCGCACCCGGCCGCTCCCATCATACAGTTCCACTTGCAGGTTCCCCGGCTCGATCTCGGCATTGACCAGGAGGTCCTCACCCGGGAACCTCAGGAGCGGTGTCTCAATAATGCCGCCCCCCCCGGCGCCGGCGGGGCGAAGGGCTACAAACCGCTCGGCAGGCAATGTCGCCAAACCAATGCCCGTCGCTCCCCCCTGGACACCGTGGCGCGCGGATCGGCCGGTGTAATACACGTGCACGCGGTCATCCTTGACCACCAGGGTGGTGCTCGGGAAAACGCCCCCCTCATCCCAGCTTCCCGGCGTCGGCCCCAGGAACACCGCCCGCTCCGCGACGCGATGCCAGCTTGTTCCGTCACGGCTGACCATCAATTGCATGTCCAGATCCCCGAGACGGTTGTTGCCCGGGGTCTGATCGAGGTGAATCATCCAGATGATGCCGATGAGTTGGTCGCCATAGGGCGTCACGGCCATCCCGTAGGGTTGAGTCCATGGGTAACCGTCCCGACTGTCGGTGGTGAAGAATGTGCGTTTGGGCGTCCACTGGACGAAATCCTCGCTGGTGGAAAGCGCGACGGCGCGCATCACCCCGGGCCAAGTGGGATCGTTCTCCTGGTTCCTCACGTACGCCAGATAGCGGCTGTTCCAGCGGATCACGCACGAACTGGTATCGTTCTTGCCCGCCGCGCTGAAGGGCTGGGTGCTCCACTCAATGCCGTCCGGCGAGAAGCCGACGATCTTGCCGCCCAGACCCCGGTATCGCTTCTGCGGATCGGGATCGTTCGGAGTGGGCAGCACGCAGAACCCGTGTCCGCCGGGGATGACGATGTTATGTCGGTCCAGCCCGCCGTACTTGCCGTGCCCGACCATCGGCTTGGCCCAGCGGATGCCGTCGCTCGACTCGGCGTAGCACTGGAGGTACTTCGCCGTTAGCGGGCCTTCCGGGGTATCGGCCTCCATCTGGCCGTGCCCCCTTGCTAGGTACCAGCAGCGAAACTTGCCGAGCGCAGCTTCGTGGAGAACGGTCCCGTAAACCTGGAGGTTGTGCTGTTCCCAGGGGTGCTCCCGTATGATCAACGGGTTGGCGGGGTGCTTCACCGGCGGCTGGAGTTCGCGCGTCAGGTTCTCCGCGCACGCGATCAGATGATCGTCCAAGAACAACTGCGGATGATGCGATAGCGGGAGGGGCTTTGCCTGAGCTGACGTGCCTGGATGCGTCATGTGGACAAGTCTCCCTTTCCCGCCATTATACCACGGGC
The DNA here is from genome assembly GCA_035527535.1 of Armatimonadota bacterium. Lineage (NCBI taxonomy): Bacteria > Bacillati > Armatimonadota > Armatimonadota bacterium. The sequence continues at coordinate 4,488 of DATLAK010000050.1, read as the reverse complement.
GCCGCAGGGAGCCGCTCGGCGACGGCCCCGCCTGCCGCCAGGATGCCACGTGCGAAGAGCGAACCTTCTAGCTGGTTAGAGGGTTACACGGGAGGCGACGGCAAGAGCGCGCTGCCGGCATGGCTCGCAGGAGGAATCTCCATGGGCAGGTTTTCACTGACGCTGTTGGTGCTCCTGTGGATGGGCCTGGGGCTGACAGCGGCTGGCGCTGAGCGCTCCGAGCGCTTCGGGATAGAGTGGGTTCGGAAGCATCCGTTTACCATCATGGGATTGACGCAGAGAGTGGAGACCCTCGACGCCCAGCAGTACCGCGCCGCGGGACTGACAACGCTGCTGGCATGGAAGCCCAGGGAGGGGTTGTTCGAGGCGGCGGTCAAGGACGGACTGCCCTGGCACTACTACGCGGTCAACAAAGCCCGTTTCGAGGATCCCTCCAACCCCTCCCCGGAGGCAATCGAGAGCATGAAGGCGACGGCGAAGAAGTTCTACGACACCTACCCCGGCTGCACGGGGTGGGTCATCTGGGATGAATTCAAGCGCCCAGAGCTTCCGCATATCGCCGCCTGCATCGAGTGGTTCCGCAGCACGTTCCCTGACACCCTCGTCTACTCCAACGCATATCCCATGGGCGCCCCTGCAGGCAAGTACTACGGTTCAAAGTGGGTCTCAAGCGGGGTTTACGAGGACCCGCCCATCCCCTACGGCTACGACGACTATTTGGCTGAGTACGTCAGCGTCTGCAAACCGGACGTGCTGGTGTTCGACATCTACCCGTTCAAAGACGGGGGCGCCGAGGGCCCCTACTCCCCGGGCACCTACTTCGGCAGCCTCGAGGCGGTCAGAGCCTGCGCCCTCAAGGCGGAGATCCCCTATTGGGAGTTCATTCAGTCCTACGAAAGGGGGGAACCCGGGACCGGAGGCGCTCGCCCGCTGCCCAGCGAGTCCGATTTGCGGATGCAGATCTTCTCCTCGCTCGCCTACGGATTCACCGGCATCATCTACTTCACCTACGATGTGGCCTTCAAGCGGGGGCTGCTGGAGCCGGACGGTTCCCCCAGCCGCCTCTATCCCCAGGCCGCGCGGGCCAACGCGGAGGTAACGAACCTGGGCTCAGCTCTGCGCTTCCTGACCAGCGCCGGCGTCTATTATATCGCCGGCCGGCACCTGGAGAATGGCGGCGTGGTGAGCAACTCGCCGCCCGCGCCCGTGAAGCCTCTTGACGCCGACGCGGGGAAGGCGTGGGGAATCAGCGCCATCCGGGTGAAGGAGAAGGGGGCCGACAAGGACGGGCTGGTCGGGTTCTTCCGGGACGACCAGGGCGGCCGCTACTTCATGCTCGTCAACCTCTGGCGCAGCCCTGACGCCCCGGCAGCGGAGCGATCCCTTACCATGACGGCGGAGTTCGCGCCCTCCGTCACGACGGTGGGGCGTTTGTCGAGAGCGACCGGAGAGCCAGAGTTGATCTCCGTTGGTGACGGACTGCTCAAGATCGCGCTCCCCGGCGGCACGGGAGAGCTGTTCAAGATCGGCGACGCCGATTTCCCGGGGCGAGCAGCCTCCGCGCTCGCCCCGGAGTGATGGGGCGCCGGCGCCCGCGCTTCACGAAGGGAGACAGGAGTCCATCAGCGCCAGGGACACGGCCTGGACGTAGGCAATGGTACCCAAGTCACGCACCAGGAACGGCGGCCGGTCGGTTCCGTCGGGGGGGGCACGACTTTCTCAAGCACCGCGCCCGCGAGGTTGGGGTCCCGGGGCTGCGTGAACAGCATCGCCTCGCCAAAGGACAGCGCGAGCTGCAGCGGCTCTCTGAGCTCATCGCTTTTTCCCGCGACGATGAGGTCGTGCCACAGCACGGCCGCAAACAGGATGCCGCTGGCGGCGTGACCAAAAGAAGGCGTTTGGAAATCACCGCGAGTGTGCCGAAACATCCCGCCGTCCACGCGTTGAGCCCGGACGTACCATTGCGCGGCGCGGCGGGCGCACTCCAGGTACCGCTCGTCGCCGGAATCCTTCCCGGCCATGACCATCGGGCGACCCCACCAGCAGGCTTGGCGCGGATGATTGCTGCCGGTGCGGTAATCGCTCGGGCTGTACAACGCGAAATTGCCGGGTGGATTCTCATCGCGCAGCAAGCGCTCCGCCGTCCTGAAGAAGACGTTCCGCAGCCGCCGGTCCTTGGTCTTGTGGTATCCCCTCAAGAAGACGCCATCGTCCAGCAGAGGCCGCCCCGGTAGCGGGGATTCACGCTCGACCATCGCTGGCAGCGAGGTCGCCTTCCTGGCGTAGGGGTCGTAGTGGTCGAGGAAGAGGCCCTCCTGGCGAAGGAACATCGTGCGTTCCACCCAGTGCAGGGCGGCCAAGGCGGCGTCCCAGTACCCTGGATCGCCGGTCTCGTCGCCCAGGTGCATCAAGCCGTCAAGGCTCTCCAGGATTCCAGCCGTTTCGGACTCGATGAGTCCGCAATCCGGATCGCGCTTGTCGGACACCCGCTCGCGCATCAGGAATGCCGCCGCCTGGCGCGCCCCCTCGAGGAGCCATTCCTCGCTGGTGGCGCGACAAGCCAACACCAGCGCCTTCGCCGCCTGCCCGGTGTGCCAGGCGGGGCCGAACACGTACCATTGCTGCTGGCGCGCGTCGTACTCGCGCATGGCTCCTTTCCAGGAGGAGTAACGAAACCCATACGGGTTTTGCGGCGGCGGAAGCTCGTCCTCACTCCACATCGCCCGGCGCACCATCCACTCGCACGCAAGCAAGAGGCTCTGTCTGAGATCGTCGCACCCGGGTTTCATGGCTTGGCTCCCGCGAAACAATATCCAACTTCAGCCATTCCAGCGCAAGCACAATAAGCCCTTGCAAACCAACGCAAGAGAGAGCACAATGTGAGCGATCCCGCGTCGCTTCGCCGCGGCTCCGGCCGGTGAGCGCTTTCAACCGGAACGCGCGATCACTTTCCTTCGGAATGCATGAGCGCCTTGACAGGACGAACCGGCTCTGGCACACTGCGCGCGATGCCGACCCCACGCGAGAATCTGCTCAGGATCCTCCGCCACGAAATGCCGCAGTGGACTCCTGTCTGCGGTCACGTTGATCCCTACAATCAGCCCAGCCGAGACGGCATGGACCCGCAGCTCGCCGCGGCCATGGGAACCGTCACATGGTGCGACCAGAGCACGGTGACGTTCTCGCGGCATCTTGGCATTGACATCATGGACTACATCGCCCCCCCGGTACGGGTCTCGCGCAGAAACGTCAGCCTGCACTCCGCCCAGGAGGGCGACGACACGATCGAGACTTGGCACACGCCCGCCGGCGACCTGCGGCAGGTGTCGCGGCGCAGCCGTGACGTTGGCACCTCGTATTGCGTGGAACACATGGTGAAAAGCGCCGCCGATCTGCCAGCCTTGGCGACGATATTCGAGGATGAGGTTATTGAGGCTGAGCCGGCAGCCTTGCAGGCGATTCGAGCCCGGCGAGAGCTCATCGGCGATGACGGCATCCTCACCTGCTTCCTACCTGGCACCCCGCTCGCCATGATGTATCGGGTCTACAGCGGGGTCGCCACCCTCGCCTACCTGTGCGCGGATGCGCCCGCGGCCGTGAGCGATCTCTTCTCGGTCATGGAGCGCAACTACCAGCAACAGTTGCAGCTCACCGCGGACTCCGCGATTGACGCCCTGATCGGCACCGATGATACCTCCACGACGGTCATCTCGCCCGCCATGTTCGAGCGCTTCAGCCTGGAGTGCACGGATCGGCGGGCCGAGATCTGCCATCGGCAGGGCAAGCCTTACTTCCACCACTCGTGCGGCCTCATTCGCGACCTGCTCCCTCTCTACCGCCGCACGAAAATGGACGCAGTGCATTCCTTCACCGTGCCCCCGATCGGCGATGTGACGGTGGCGCAGGGCCGCCGCCTGCTGGGCGAGCGGATTACCATCATCGCCACGCTGGTGGCGCTGGCGGACGCGTCGTGGGATCTCGAGCACATGCGGGCCCAGGTGCGCCGGCTTTTCGCTGACGCGGCGGACGGGGACCACTTCATCGTTTGTCTCGCGGCGTACCCCCACCGGACGATGGAGCAGCACGCGGCCGTCGTCGCCGAGTGCCGCAAGTATCAGATGCTGGGCGCCGCGGCCGGCTGAACTGCGCCGAACAGCAAGCTCGGACCGACCATAGGGGCTTCGCCCTGACATCCTGACCCGGGGAGGACACACATGCTTGACATCGGATGGGCGGTGCGGGACATGACGCCGAACCGCCCGGTGATGCTCCGCGGCCAGATGCATCGCCGGATTGCGACAGAGGCGATGGATCCGCTGCTGGTGACGGCGTGCGCCATGGCGGGGGGCGATCCCAGGGACTGCGCGATCCTCATCTCGTGCGATCTCTGCGCCATCTCCGAGGGGCTGCAGCACGCGGTGCGCGAACGCCTGGGCCCGCGCCTGCCGTCTGTGCCCGCGGACAATATCCTTCTCAATGCGACCCACA
>DATLAK010000049.1 GCA_035527535.1 Armatimonadota bacterium | reverse complement strand
CCTTCGCAAACAGCCGGGCCGCCTTCAACCTGCGCTTCTCCAAACCGGCAAAGTTTCGTCGGCCGCCAATGTGCGCTTTCATGCCTACAGCATATCATAGCTGCACCAAGAAATCAAACCTATTACGCGAGATTCAATAAGTACCCGGTGGAATCCCTGCGGGACCTGGACCAGATCCGATCTATCCCATGGGAATTGCCACACGGCCTTGCGCCTCCTGACCTTGCACGCCTACCGAGCGATTTCCAAGCAAGGGGAGCGCTCTGGACTGATATCTCTTCGCCCTTCGTCTGCGTGGCAGGGCTGATGTCGTATCAGTATTTCCTGGAGCTGTGCGCGACTGAGCTGGACCTGATTCGCGAGCTAACCGCTGAGTGTCATCGAAGAATTGCCAGCGTGCTCGAGGTGCTGCTCGCCGACCGGTCAATTGAATGCGTGTGGATGGGCGGATGCGAATGGCTTACCCCTCCCATGGGGTCCCCGAGGCTATACGACGAACTGGTGCAACCGTTCGAGGCGGACCTGATCTCGCGAATCCACGATGCGGGAGCGCTGTGTCATGTGCACTGTCACGGCAATGTGCGCTCGACGCTAGAGGCCGTGATAAGGCGCGGCGCGGATTTCTTCGAGCCGGTCGAACCTCCGCCGGACGGCGACATAACATTCGCAGAGGCAAAGGCTCTGGCTGCCGGCCGGATTACACTGGGTGGCAACGTTGAGGCGCGGGTTCTGGAGAACGAAAGCGTTGACGCGGTCGAAGCAGCAACGCGGGCGGCCTTCGAGGGCGGCAAGGAGCGCATGGTCTTGAAGCCGTCTGCCAGCCCGATCGGCAAGATTGGGCCTTCCATGCTTGCCAACTACCACCGCATGTTCGATGTTTGGGAGGAATGCTCTCCATTGTAGAGGCTGGGCTGCGGGCGGCACGAGCGGCCTTGCGCCCTCATCAAAGTCAAACAGCAATGTGTGTGCTTGATGTCAAATCGCAATGAGACACGTCCGGGAGCCCTCTGGGCTTGCCTGTGATTCGCTTAACTGACCCCGACCCTCAATTCCCCGCTGCACACCCGTTTGCGCCCGACGTCAGTCACGGTCGGCGTGAGCCGTCAGAGGCGGTCTCAAGCAGCCTTGACAATCACACCTTCTCCCATCGCCGTGCTTGCGCATCTTCACCGCCCGGCAAGGGCCGCCAGCGCTCGTCGCCGGGCGGCGTTGATCGCCAGGGGGTCGTCTGCGTTGAGGATGCTCGTGAAGTGGTAAATCTCGATCGTCGCCGGCCCCATGCACAAGGATGCATTTGCACCGCAGCCTATGATCTCGTCGTATGCGCCGCGTCCGCGCGCTGCCAACAGCTGTGCGAAGAGTTGGGCATCGCGCCACCCGTCCCGAAAACCAAGGTACGGCGGCGACACGGTGACATGCGCGGTCGCATCGTTGATCCACACAAGCTGCTCCATGGGACAGTAGAACGCCCACATCGCATAGCCTTGGTAACCCCCGTCCAAAGCGATCTGCGGGTAGACCCACGCGTCGCCGTAGGAGCCGCGATACGGGTTCTCGGCGCCGCCATAGAACCATATTTCGTCCCCAGGCTTGATGGCTGCCAGGGGCTTGCCGCGCGAGGACTGCTGTGCCACCGTAAGGCGAAGCTGGTAGCGATGGCCCGCCGGGTCGCGGCCGTCAGCGGGGCTGACGTACAGACGGTGCTCCCGGCTGTCGCCGGCGATGACCACCCCACGCTGGTTGTTGCCCCACGGGCTGCCTTCGCGCAACTGTAAGGGCCGGCCGTCCTCCAGCAGCTCCAGCTTCTTGACTGATTCAGGCGCGACGCGGGCAACGCCCTGCTGTCCGAACACCCGCACGAGCCACGTTTTCTGGGCTCCGCCGTCGGTGTACGGTGACCACGGGCCGCCCAGGTCGAATGTCTGCTCGGTGGTCTCGTAGTCTGTGGTCAGCACGCGGAAAAACTCGTCGCGCGACATGAAGCCCAACTGCCATTGGTCGCAGTAGGGATTAAGGGCGTTGATATGGCCCGGGGTGTGCGCGACGATACCGCTAATGGTGGTGAACGGACGCCACCCGGCCATCCGCACCACCTTCGCCGTCTCGACGTAGCCTGGTATCTCCTCGGGGGTGATCTCGTCCTGGATCTTGCAGAAGAAGCCCTGGAACCCCCTGGCCTCCAGATAGCGCTTCGTCTCCGCGTAGAACCAGACGATAACCTTGTCGCCCTCGGGGGTGCCCGGCTTGACGCGATCCTTGCCCAGCGCCACGTCGAACAGGGCGCCGCGCCAGGAGGGGCTGGAGGGGTGCACCATATAGCTCTGGACCATGGTCACCCCACGGCGCTTCGCGGCATCGAACCAGGGGTCATAGTGCGAGAAATCCAGGTGCGGGAGGTGGTTCAAGTCGAGGGTCTGGCCCACCTTCGTCAGGTTCTCGCCGGTGCCGGCGATCTTGGTGTTGGTCACGATGGCCTGCCACCCGCCGACCCAGTCGAAGACGTCGCCACCCATGTCAGCGTAGGCGTGCAAGATGCGCTCCAGGCGCTGCAGGCTGTGCGCCGTGACCTCGAACCCGCCCGCCATCACGCCGATGCCACTGGAGTAACCATAGACGTGAAATGGACGCGCATCACTTACCCGCACCGGCCAAACGTGGATCCCCAGGTTCATGACCGCCTCCGCGCCACCGACGAGCAGGCGCACCGGCACAGTGTATTCGCCCGCCGGCTTCCCTACCGCCGACACCTCCAGCCACAGGTTTTGCCCGATGCCCGCGGCGAACGGCCAACTCTCCGGGGGCGGGCCGAGCACCTCCACGCGATTCTCGCTCGCCGTCTGCCATGACGCGCGGATGCGCCCGCGCCAACCGCGCGGCACTGCCACGCGCACCGGCGCCGCGAAGTCTGCGAGCGCGTTGATTGTCACCCCCAGGCAGCGGCCTCCGTCGAGCGGCAGGTCCAGGGGCAAGGGATCGGGCAGGCGCTGACGCGCCGAGCCGTCGCCGATGGAGAGCCAGAATCCGCGCTCTTTCTCCGCCGAGCTAACGCGGAACCTGGTGGCCTCTTCCTCCCATCCAGGCATCCGGGTGACGGTTGCTTGCGGCACGCCGGGCGCATAATGGGCGACGAGGGCCTGCCAATCGGGCGGTTGCATCTGTCCCTGGACCGCGATGAGTGCGACGCCCGCCGTGAGACGATGCCCGGGCGCCAGGCTGCCATAAATCCATTCAAACGTCGGGTACTCGGCCGCCTGTAGCCAGAAGTAGAAACGGTCGGCGCCAGGCGCGTACGCCAGTATGGCGTCCCCGGTGGCGCGGTCCCATAGCGCCGAGTATTCGGGCTTCGCCACAGCGTAGTACCCGCTGACCTGGTCATGGCCGATCGCCGGTTCCCTGCCGCGGGAGGGGTCGGCGTTGATCCAGTACAGGTGCTCGGTCGTACGCGGCTGGTGCCCAGGCAGGAGGAAATTGCGGATGAAAAGCTTGTGCGGGCTCTGTGAGCCGTTGTCGAACTCGTAACGGACCTCGAGCGCCGACGAGCCCTTGCGCGCGGTGATGATCTTCACCAGCTTGAATCCCGATTCGTTCGACACCTCGAAGCGGACCTGCCCGACCTGCGGGCCCTGCTCGGTGACGGCAGCCTGGTAGCGCGCCGAGGTGAAGGTGGCGCGGTCGTCTAGCGCGCCCCCGTACTCCGCCGGGCCCTTCCACATCGCGATCATCTCGCGCTCCGACGGCTTGAGCACCCAGGAGCGGATGCGCGCGCCGCCGGCGCTGTCCACCTCGACCCGGAAGTGATCGTTGTCAAACACGTACACGTCGCCCTGGCGCTGCACCAGCGCCTGCGCACGGGCTGTGCCCGAAAACAGCGTCAGGGAGAGGCCAATCGCCAATAGCAGTCCGGTCAGTGACATATGCCTGCTCCTGTCGGTGAGCATACCACTATGTGTGGTGGCAGGCGCCAACCTGATTTGGACGTGGACATCAATGCGCGCGATTCGCTCCGGAGAACCGTGATCCGCTGCAGATGTACTGCGGTTGCGCGGATTTCACCTTCCTTGGCGCGGGAGGTCAACCGGGTTCGCGCCCGTGTCCGCGCGAGCTTTCGGTGATGCTCACGCCTCGCCACCAAGGTCCGAATCTGCAGCGCCCCTGTGCGAAGCCGGGACGCCCCGGCCCCTTTGGGGCATAGGGGCGCTTTTCGCCGGGCCGGGATAGGCTTCCCTGCGGGAATGGTATGTGCCCGCACCACGCGCGCCGCTGTGGACAAGGCAGCTGCTATCGTCACGGCGTAGCACCATGGAGGTTGCTGGTTCGAATCGGGAGCCAGATCCGCTGCGCGGTCAGACCCCTAGCAGGCCCGGGTGCTACCGCTCATAATGCGCCGGGTCGGGCGTGGGCGTTTGGCCGGTGATATGAAACGGCTCGGTCGCCACGCGCTTGTACCGCTCCTGCCATCCCCCGAACTCCGGGTCCAGCCAGCCGAAGTTGTTGTACGGCTGGTACTGCGGGTTGCCGTTAGCGTCAACGCACAGCAGATACCGCGCGAACGCGGCGCGGCCTTGCAGCTCCGCGGTGGGGATGCGCATGTCGGGCAGCGGCTCCGGCGCCGCTGCGGCGAAGGCGCTGGCCGCGCACAACAGCGGCATCAATAGCAAACTCAATACGATGATGGTGACCGTCTTCATGCGATTACCCTCCTTCCGTGTGGCTGCGCGGGAGGCGAGACGCGGAAGCTCGGCCAACATCACCAGACACGGCGCCCGCCAGGAATAGTCCTTGGCGGGATCTATGCCCCCGACGGCCGCTTCGCAGGTCACCAGGGCGTCGGCCGGTCGCGATGCTCAGCTATTGAGACGGAATCGGTTCCAACTGCCAATCGTGCCCCTTGCTGGCGCGCCCCGGCAACACCTCGACGCCGGAGACCCGCGGATCAGTGGTGAACACCGGGCTCACCGCGTCAGCGTTGCCGATAGGCTCCCGGTATGTCAGTCGCCACGTGTCACCTTCGCGACGCAGCCCGAACAGAATGAACGACTGGCTGCGGTTGCGCAGTGCCCCCGTCTGTGGGTCCGTGCGAACCACGGTCAGGCGGCAGATCACAGCGGCGCGGTCCCCTTCCGTCAAGACTCGTTCAACGGCGAGCGCCGCCTGTCCCTTGGTTCGTTTGATTTCCTCTTCCTTCTCGGCATTTCTTCGTTCGTACTCGATGCCATTTCCCCATTCGTCTCGGAAAGATTGGGAGTACAGCTTAAGTCGAGCGCTGAAGTCCCGGGCGTTGCCCAGCCTTACATAATTGGTGAGGACGTCCCTGATGGCCTGAGCGTCTGCGGCCGTCGGTTCGCCAGGCTCGCCTACTAGGCTTCGAACACCTACCACGTCCCGGTATCCTTCGGCGTGAATTCTGAGATCATAGATCCCGGGCGGGAGACTCTTCATGATGTACCTGCCAGTCTTCCCATCGGCCATTACAGCGGCCTCTTTGACGAAACCTTCGCTGAGATCGCGACTCACGGCGCGGATTTCCGCCTGGATGCCAGCGGGCGCGATGCGCCCTGAGATGGCTCCCGCCGCTGCCAGCACCACTTGGCCAAGGTCCACTGTCTGCCCAGCGGCTATCTCCACGTCGCGGTCCTCGGCAACGCACCATGCCGCCGTCAGTAAGACCATATACTTTCCCGACTGGAGCCCCTCCATACAGTATGTGCCGTCCTTAGGGTTCGCAGCAGTTCGCTTGAGCAACACCAGGTCGTCGCCGCGCATGACGTACAGCGCCGCCTGAGCCCTGACGTGTGCGGGCAAGAGCGTGCCGGTGATTCGGCCACCACTCGCCTGTTTCGTCGGCTCGGAGGTGGCCAACGAACAGACTGCGGCAATCGTCGAGAGAACGATCAGCATTCCCACCATTTTAGTAGAAGACCTGCGAGCCATTGCTGTTATCCCCGTCAATCTACGAAATGGAGCTTGTCGCCGTACCTGCACCCTCGCGAGTGCAGTATTGCGCGAAGATGGCCGCCTCCAATTCCGGACGCGCCTCCGCGTAGCGCCCCTGCCGGTAGTGATTGAAGCCGATGTTCTTGCGCGCTCCTGCATGGTAGAAGACACTCCTCGCGTCACTGCGCGACAGGAGGTCGTTGTAGGTCGCCCGCGCCGGTACGTCCGCCTCCCGGGGCGTCACCACCAGGTGCACACGCGTTGGACATCAGGCAGCAGCCCAGAGCCACCGGCCCATAGCTTCGCGCCGGTCCCCTGAGCAGCGCCGCTCACCGTCCCCCCAGAACACCTCCCACCCGAAATAGGTGACGGTCCCCAGTTTGCCCGAGGTAATACAGCAGCGTCGGCGCGTTCCAGTAGCAGTTGGCGATCGGGTTCACCGACTTGTCCGCGATCGTCCGCCGGTACGCATCCCGCATGCTCTGCGCAAATGCGTCGTCGCCCGTGAGTTCCCACGCGTAGCCGACCGCCGGCGCGATCAGCACGTTGTAGTTGCTGCGCTTGCTGAAGTGCGGATTATGCGAGTAGCCGCAGTAATCCCCGGGCCCCTCCGGCGAGGTGTTGTCCTCCATGATGGATTCCGCCAGCCCGACCACCGCCTTCGCTGCGTCGAGATCCCCGCTCTGCCGGTAGTAGAGGTACAGCGGCTCCATCAACTGCGCGCACATCCATGGCACGTTGCCGCGATAGTTGTAATTGCCGTGTACCTCGGAGTAGCACCCGCGCCGCGCATCAATCCGCGACAACGCGTCGTGCGCCAGCCGCCGCGCCGCCGCCAGGTACTTCGCGTCCCCGGTCTCGTCGTACGCCCGCACGAGGGCGATGAGCGAACCCGCGTGATCTCGCACCGACACGCTGCCCACCCCGGCCTTCTCGCGCACGATGAAGTCGGCCACGCCGAGAAACGCTTCCAGCGCATCCGGATCACCGGTCAGGCGGTAGTACGTATCCATCCCTTCCGCGCGCAGCATCGCCGACCACCACGAGGTCGTGTGTTTGCCACCCGGCGCGTACAGCACCCCCAACCACTCCGGGTGATCCGGCCGCCCGTGACACGTGTCAACGTCCATGCAGTGCAGGCATTGGTCCTCGCCGCGGTCGAACCACCGCGGATCCCCACCCATGAGATACTCGCTCAACGTGCCCTGCATGATGTCGTAGTAGTTGTTGCGCCAGGCGTCGGGCTTGCCCTGATAGTGCGCGTCGGGGAAATCGCGCATGCCGAGCGTCCCGTTGAGTACCGTCGGCCCGACCCCGCCGTACGTCCGCTGCTGATGCTCGTGGAGCTCCGTGAACTGCGCGGCGCTGTGCGGAGCCGCGTAGCCCAGCCCCCCCGACGAGCAGAACCACTCCGCCGAGAACAGCCTCGGCGGTCGCATGAACGCGTTCACGATCTCTTCGGCATCGGCGCGCGCTGCATCAGGCGGCAGGAACGCCAGCAGCACCTCGTGCCGCTTCGCCTCGCCGGGCACCGGCTCGTAGTAGCCGCCCGCTCCGCCTCCCGCGAACAGGTCCGCGCTTACGCCTCCACCTGCGACGCGCAGCGACTTCGGGAAAAGCTGCCAGAACCCGCGCACCGCGACGACGACCACCGCTTGGTCGCCTGCCGCCGCCGCCCAGCCCTGCGAATGCTCGCCGCCGCCGACTGCTTGCGCGCCTTGCGTCACCGCGAAACGATCGCCCCCCGCCTGCGTAATGGCGACCTCTCCCCCCGGCTCCAGCGCCTCGCAGTCACCGCTCCATACCGCGCCCCCGCCGCGCGTCTCCAGGGTCAGCCCGAATCGCTTGATCCGCAGCGTCTTATCCGTGTCGTTGAAGATGCGGAAGAACACGCGCACGAACGGTTGCCCCGCATACGCGTTCAAACGGAACACGAATCGCCCAACGGAATCGTCAGCGTTATCGCGCCCGACGAGTCGCCCGGTCGCCTCAACCGTCGCGCGAACCGGCCCTCGCGTTCTGACCTCAAGTTTCGCCACCTCGGGAACGTAAAGCACATCGCGCCCACCGCGTCGCGCCACGACCTCGCCTGTCAAAGGTCCGCCCGCTCGTCGGCGCGATTCCGTGAACACAACGCTGTCAGTTAGCTGGCCGCGCTCGCCGCCCATCGTGATGGTGATCGGCCCCGTATCTATGAGCACGCGGCCGGCCGAGCGCCGCACGCGCGCCGGCTGCGGCGGCGCCGGCGCCGATAGCGGTCTTGTCGCGAAGCGCACACTCCACGGCTTTGGCGGGATGCCCCCCGGCGCGATGAAATCGAGCAGCACCCATCGCAGGCTCCGGTCGCCCCAGCGGTTCAACGCCGCGGCCTGCACCGGCACCAATGCGCCCCCCGGATCGCGCAGCGCAATCTGATCCAACTCCGTCACCCGTCCCGCCGGCAGCGGCACGCCGCACGTCACGGGAAACCCCGCGTGTGGAATCGTGTCCGCCATCTCGAGCGTCAACTTCGCCGGCCCGCGCTGCGCCGTGCCGAAAGGCCGCAGCGGCCAGCGCTCCGCATGCACCCGCTCGACCACCTCCTCCGACGGCCGCCGCTCGAAGCGGGCCAGCGCCTCGGGACTCACCCGCCCCCGCAGCAGTACGACGTCGCCCCAATAGACGTGGGTCATGAATCGCGCGGGGTCGCCGGCCTTCTCGGCCTGCGTCTCCGTGGAACCAATGTGGTGGAAGTCCTGCGGCAACTTGGTGGCGGTTCCCACCTTGTCCAGTACGCGCAGCACCAGGCGGAACGGTGTGCCCGGCCGGCAGTAAGGGGTCACATCCACCTCGAAACGCGTCGGCACATGCGGCCCCTCCGCATCGGCGACATCGCTTTCCCACACCACCTGCCCGTCCACCAGTACCTGCTTGAACCGGTGTCCGGCAAACCCCTCCCCGCCGAGCCAGTCATCCGCCTTCGGGCGCCAGTCATCGTTGACGTAGTCATCGGCACAGTAGAAGCGCACGCGATACGGCGGCTGCCAGTCCCCGGGGATCGTCGCCTCACGCTCGATCACCCCGAAATCCCCGTCGCCTGCCGCCGACCAGGGGTGGGTCATGACGAAGAGCGCGCGGCGGTCCGCCCGCCCCTCGTAACCGCCCCGGCAGGTGAAGGTCCACGAGCGCGCGTCCGTGACCTCCAAGACCGCAATGTTCTTCGGCATGGACGTGCTCCCGGCGGCGCTGGACGCGATCACGCAGGCCAGACACGCCGCCTCTGCGATAAGAGATGTCCGGTGCATAGTCACCACCTCCGCACTGCCCATATTGCTTCGCCGCGCCACCCTGATTATCTTCTTGCGCCCTGCCGTTGCGCTAGACTGGAGCCGCCTTCCAGCCGAAAAGACCGAGAAGTCCGTCGAGCCCGGATGAGCTGCTACTACAACCAGGAGCGTTTCCACGAGGTTTACCCGCCGCTGGCGGGTGCTGAGAAACGTCACCCCGGACGATGTCAATTACGGGCGCAGGGAAGCGATCCTGGCGCGCAGAAGAGCGCCCCTATGCCATAAGGGGGCGGGGGCGCCCCGGCTTCGCACAGGGGCGCTGCAGATCCGGGCTTTGGTGGCCAGGCGCGACGGTAATCGCACGGGCGCGCGGACGGAACAAGGTGCAAGATCAGGGACACCGGAACTGGGACTTGATTCACCTCCTGATTCGCCCCGCCATCGGTGAGGACCGACACCGCGAGTAAGCGCCTGTGGCGAAACAGTCTTACGGGGTGGCATGCGCAGGCTCCGTATGCCACGCCATATCCAGGGCCATGAGCCGACCACCTGCGGGCGGTTACGCGAGGCTGAAAGAGGAGAACCCGTCTGGGAGCACGAAGGAGTTGCCTGACGGTCGAGGGGCGAAGTAGTCCCGGAGCAGATGGGATGGGTGTCAAGGCCATTGTGGGGTTGATCCTGTGGGTAGTGGTCTCGTTCTCTGCGGGGCTTATCGGATCGCAGTTCACTGGTCCGGCAGTGGCTACGTGGTACGGCAGCATCGGGAAGCCGGCGTGGACGCCTCCCGGTGTCGTATTCGGCCCGGTCTGGTCCGCGCTGTACCTGATGATGGGCATCGCCGGCTGGCTGGTCTGGCGAAGGGCAGGTTTCTCGGGTGCGCCAGCGGCCATACTGCTCTTCGGGCTTCAGCTCATCCTCAACGCAGCTTGGTCGGTAATCTTCTTCGGCCTTCGTCGCTTCGACCTGGCCTTCTTCGAGATCGTCATCCTCTGGGCGCTCATCCTCGCGACAATGATCGCCTTCTGGCGGCATGACGCCAGGGCTGCCCTTCTCCTGCTCCCCTATCTCGCTTGGGTGAGCTACGCCAGCGCTCTCAACTTCGCGATCTGGCGCCTGAACCCGACCGTGCCTTGAGAGATGGCAACCGTCGTCAAACCGGAGTGGGTTAACCTGCCGGAAAACCAACGGTGGTGGTCATCTGCCCGTAGAACCGGGCTAACTTGCTCTGAAGACATTCCCCGGCTCATGGGCTGCCTGCACATCCCGTAGCCCGGCCTGGCCACCGTCAATGCTGTGGGTACGGCATGCGGGATTGCCGTGCATGGCGATCGAGCAAGCCGCTGTTCTCGCAGCAGGGAGGCCATCCTGGCGCGCCGAAAAGCGCCTCAGATCCGGCCCCTGGTCGCCAGGGGGGAGCGCTGCCGGAAGATGGCACTGGGTCATAGGAACACACGGGCGGGGACACCTGAAGCGTATCTTGGCCCAACCCCCGAGTTGTCCCGCCAGCGCGGAGGAACGACGCCGATGGGGGCATGCCTTGCTTACAGAACGACGGAGGCTGCGCGAATGACAGTATGTGCCTGGCTGTTGGGGGCTGCTTGCATCAGCTTGCTGGCCTGGTTGGCGTGCCCTTCCTCGGCGACCGCCGGCGAGCCGGACTTTCAGATTCCGGTGGGACAGCGGCAGCTCTTTCTGGACGATTACGGCATCGCAAGCAGCGACAAGTTGGCGCGGACGATGCACCAGCCGCTCAAGCGCGGCGCGGTCATCAAGCCCGACCTGCCATGGGAGACCACCCTGCAGACGCGCTGCGCGCCAGCGTGGGACCCCCAGCACAAGGTGTTCAAGCTGTGGATGATCACCTCGAGCTCCATCCCCGGCGTCGCGGGCACCACGTACGCGGAGAGCGCGGACGGCGTCCACTGGACCAAGCCGGTTTTGGGCCAGTATGAGATCAATGGCTCGAAGGAAAACAACTTCGTGACCGTTGATCCCACACTGACTTGGCCCGCCAACGCAATGGAGAACGTCGTCTATGATCCCGACGAGACGGATCCGTCGCGCCGCTACAAGGGCCTCGGCCACTGCTACAGCCGCGAACCCATCGTCAGCCCGGACGGCATTCACTGGCAGCGGCTGAACGTGCCCGCGATCCCTTCGGCTGACGAGTCGAACCTGAACTATGACCCCCAGACCCGCACCTTCATGGCGACGGTGAAGACATCTGCGGGCGGGCGGCGCGCGGTAAATCTATCCACGAGCAAGGACTTCGAGCACTGGTCCGAGCCGGCGTTGGTCTTCAGCGCCGATGCCGAAGATCAGGTGCTGGCTCGGGAAGTGATCAGCGCCCGGCTTGCGGATCCGACGCTATCCCAACCCACGCACGTCAATCCGGCTGAGTACGCCGCCGATGTCTATAACATGCCCATCTTTCGCTACGAGGGTCTCTACATCGGCTTGCCGGCCATCTTCTACCGTACCGCAACCCAGGCCGGCGACGGATTCCATCACGTCCAACTGATTTGCAGCCGGGATTTGCACGACTGGAAGCGCCTGGGGGAGCGGCGCGCCTTCATCGGCCCCTCGCCAGTGGACTCAGGCGCCTATGATTTGACCCAGATCCTGCCGCCCAGTCGCCCCATTCTGCGCGGCGATGAGCTGTGGTTTTACTACACGGGGATCAAGTACCGCTGTGGCGCTCCCGAGGGCGCTCGTGATATGGGCGCGGTGTGCCTGGCGGTGCTGCGGCGGGATGGCTTTGTCTCGCTGGACGCCGGGGAGGAGGAAGGAGCCGTCCTCACCCGTCCCTTCACCTTGCCCCGTGGCCACCTTCATCTGAATGTGGACGCGAGCAATGGCCAAGCGGTGGTGCAACTCTGCGACGACAATGGCGCCGCGATCGCCGGTCTGGAAGCATCGGAACCGATCACCGGCGACCAACTCGATGCCGTGGCGCACTGGCCGAACGCCAAGCTGGAGGCGCTTGCCGGGCGCCGGGTGTGCTTGCGCATCAGGCTGCGCCAAGCGCAACTGTACTCCTATTGGATCCAGTGACGGCTTGCATGGATCGAGGTCGAGGGTCCGCTTTTGAGGTAGCCGGTGCGCGCTGACCGCGAGTGCTTCCCTCGCGTACGGACGCTTACCCTCCTGCCGGCCACCACTCGGGATCCGGCGGCGTCAGAATCCCCTGTTCAACGGCGATGGCATATAGGGAGCCGAAGACGGAAGCCATCGTGCCCTCGTAGCCGTTGGCCATCCCTTCCCAGGAGTGGAACTCCGCGCCGGTGTAATTGCCGCCGTCAAACACGCCATAGGCATAGGCCTCGTCCAGCTCACGGGCCAGCCGCCGGGCGTGCTCCTTCAGCCCGCAGCAGGACAGCGCGCGAAGGTAGTAGAGCGCGTTGCCGTAGAGCGAGCCATCCGTGTAGTTTTCGAACGTCGGGGTAAGCTCCCCAAACCATCGCCCCAGCATGTGGTCGCCCGGGCGAATAGGCAGGAGATTCAGAGGCAGGCCCAGCCGCGCCGACCCAATCCTCTTTTCCCGCCTCAGCTTTTCGAGATTCAACAGCGCGGCGCAGGCGGCTTCGCGTTCGAGCAAGCCGAAAGCGGCGGCCATGCCGTTGATATCGAGGAAGGCGTAATCATGCAACTGGCCGTCGCGGCTGCGCCAGCCCGCCACCCAGCCGGTCTCGGGATTGAGAAAGGCTGTGGCGTAGGCGCCGAGAATGCTCGCCGACGCCTCGCGGCATCGGTCAGCTAGCTCGCGCCGTCCCAGCTCGGCCAGCAGCGCCGCGGCGTTGCGAAAGCCGCGGTACGACAGCGCGTTCACGTAAGCGTCCTGGTGTCCGAAGCCGACCACGTCCATGGAGTTCGTGCTCCAGCGATGCGAACCGGTGTTGCCCGAGAGATCGCGGCATCGCGCCAGGCCCTCCGCATCCATGGCGTCGAGCATGCGAGCAACCGTCTCCGCGAGACCAGCTTCCACCCCGCGCAGCCACTGGAGATCGGGCGCGACCTGGTGAACGCGCCCGGTGGAAATCATGATCTGCGGGTCCGCATCCATGAAGAGATTGCGGAAGTAGCCATAGCCGCCGCCGTCGAGAAGGGCGCGGCCAATCGTGAACCGGACGAGGTCGAGGGGACTCGGCCCGTGCTCGGGCGGGCGCGTGAAGCAGATGGCCTCGATCACATCGGCCTGATTGGTGTGGCAGTTCACCGACGCCGAGTGATCCGAGAACCCGCCCAACTCCGGCCGGAAACACGCAAACGGGACCGACCAATGGGAGGCGATGCCGGGCCACGGTTCCGGCCCTTCCGTGCACTGGGCGGGCGCCAGCGCGGTGACCGCGAATTCAACCAGCGCTCGCCGCGTGCCCGCGGGGATCACCATGGGGGCGTCCAGGCTGCACCGCTCGCCCATCCACAGCCCGCCCGTCAACACGTTGCGGCAACGATAGCTCTCCACCTGCAAATGCGGGGAGTGCTCCATCCCCTCCAACACCCGGCACGACAGGGAGCCGGGGCCATCGCCCGCCCAGTGCATCGGCAGGCAAACGTCGCCGTTCCTGCCCGGCAGCAGGGTTGGCATGGCGGCGGCGCCGGTAATGGCTGCCCCCAGGTCCCATGCGAAGCGCCATGCCTCGAATTCCAGCGCCGGCAGGTCCTGCCGGCAGTGCTGGGCTACTTCGATATAGAGCCGGTCCGACTCCACGGTGAAGGTGGCATCAACTGTCGGCCCCTCCACCTCACAGCGCAGATTGCGATAGCTCACGCGGTTCCCTTCGACCGCAACCTCCCCGGTCCACAGGTGCGCCCCACAGTCGGTGGAAAGCGTGCGCAGCACCGGCCCGCTGAGGCCGACGGGAACGGGAAGCGGCTGGCCGACGCTGTCACGGGACTGCGCGAGGTCCACCATTATGCGCCGAGCCAAGCGATTATCGCCGGCTTGACCGCGCCCGAAAGCATCCCAGCCGAGATGCATCAGCATCGGCCGGCGCAGCGAGAACCCCACTGACAGCCGGTCACTCTCGTACAGCAGCATGTCCGGCCGGTCCTCGACCGTCATTCCCGCCGGAGCCTCCGGACCGCAACGCTCCACGGCAAGCAGCGGCGGAGGCTGCGGCCAACGTTGGGTGTCGGACCGCCTATCGCCGAACGCCTGAAGCGGGCTCAGGATGCAGAACGGCACATTGAACGGTCCGCCGTTCATCTCGCCGTGGCTTGGCCACACCGGGTGCTCGCGGTCGCATTCGACGCGTAGATGATCGGTGCGCAGCCTATCCAGTGGAATGACGTGAAGCACCTCCCTCCTGGCCTGCTCCAGGAGGGTGGACATGTGCTCGGCAGACATGTCCTGAGATAGGCCCCCGCCCGCAATCACCGCATTCGCCGGCAGGTCCACCTCCTTGACGGTGCGCCACCGTCTGCCGTCTTCGGCGAGCACCGAGATGATGATGTGCGCCGGGTGCGTGGGCACGTTCGGCTCGATGCGCCCGGAACCGCCGCCAGGCACCAGCCCCAATTCCAGCCGCTCGACTCGCACCGGTCGCAGGAAACGTAGGTACCGTACACATGTCTGTCCGTTGATCCGCACCCCTAGCCGCGGATGGAGCACCGGGCGAACGCCGCCATGACTTAATGCGTAGTGCTTGAGCAACTCAGCCATATCCCGTATCCTGTGCCAGTGGGTTGCCGCTGGAGGTCGGTGTCCTTATCAAGTCGCAATGAGACACGTCTGGACGGCGCGCCGCCAGTTGGTGTCTATAGTGTGATAACCGCAATCATGCGCTAGTCGCCTCGACCAAGCAGCGACCCCCCGGTCACATCAATGAATGTTCCCGTTATCCAGCGCGCATCGGAGGAGGCAAGGAACGCTACCGCGTCGGCGATATCCTCAGGCAGGCCCAGACGGCCCAGCGCGGCGACCGAGGCAGCGAACTTCCGCGCCTTGGGGTCTCGCAGCCAGTCCGCCTGGAAGTCAGTGTCGGTGATGCCGGGAGCCACCGTGTTGACGGTGATTCCTCGCGGCGCAAGCTGCTTGGCGAGGCCGGTCGTCAGGCTATCCAGAGCCCGCTTGGTCATGGCGTAGGCGACTTCTTCCGGCATGGCGATTCGGGAGGTGCCGGAAGAGATGTTGATGATCCTCCCTCCGTCCCGCAAACGTGGGAGAGCCTGCTGGATGATGAAGAACGGGGCTTTCATGTTGACAGCGACCAGTTGGGCGAACTCGGCTTCGCTGGTCTGTTCGATGGTGCCACCCAAGGATATGCCGGCGTTGTTGATGAGAATGTCGAAGTCACGAACTCCCAGCGCATCCTGGAGGCGCTGGGCCATCGCTTCGAAGAGAGCCCCAACGCCCTTCATGCTGCGGAAGTCTGCCCGGACCGGGAACGCCCTCCCGCCATTCTTCTCGATCTCGCGAACGGCAGCCGCGGCGGCTTTCTGGTTGCGCCCGTAATGGACTACGACGAGAACGCCATCCCTCGCAAGCCTTGATGCGATGGCGCGCCCGATGCCTCCGCTCGCGCCCGTCACCAAGGCGACCTTTTCCTCCGATGCGCTCACGTATAGCCCTCCCCATCCCTTGCGCAGCCGGCCTTTGCCGCGGCCGTTGACATCAACCATCAATGCCTTGATGCACCGACTTTGCGGAAATCTATGTACCCTCTCTCAACGTCCACAGATATCAGCTGCACGCGAACCCGATCGCCGACATCAACTCCCTCGAACCCATGCGCCAGCCTTCCTTCAACCGGCATCTCGAGAAGCCGCACCCACGTGCCTTTGGCGGAAGCACCCGTGACC
The DNA here is from genome assembly GCA_035527535.1 of Armatimonadota bacterium. Taxonomy (NCBI): domain Bacteria; kingdom Bacillati; phylum Armatimonadota; species Armatimonadota bacterium. The sequence continues at coordinate 8,563 of DATLAK010000049.1, read as the reverse complement.
AGGGTGTCGAACTGCTCCCCGATTCTCGATTCAAGCAGCAGCGCAGCCGCGGACTTGCCGACCTGCCGTTCGACCTTGTTGGCGGCATCCTCTTCTTCCGTGCAGTGCTGAGCCAGACCCTCCAGTTCATCTTTGCCATAGGGCGAAGGCCTCGCATCTATGGCGGCCTTCAGCAAGCGTTGCGTGATCAGATCGGTGTAGCGGCGATTCGGAGCTGTGGAATGGGTGTAGTCCCTGACCGCGAGACCGAAGTGCCCTGGAACCCGGTCGCCTGGCTCTTCAGCAACGTACTCGCCAGGTCCCAGTAGCTTGATAACGGTGAGTGATAGATCAGGGAATCGAAGTGGGTCGGCTGCTTGCTCCTTCACCAGGAACTGCTCCAGCGCTTTGGGATCCGGGGCATTGGGGAGCCTGGTCCCATGCGCCCGGGCGAGTTCGACGATTCGATCCCATCGCTTTGGCGTGCGCACTACGCGGCGGATCGAGGGCAGCTGTTTTGACGGGAGATAGCGGGCGGTCACACCGTTTGCCGCGATCATGAAATCCGCGATAATGTCCTTGGCGCGGTTTCTCTCTTCTACCTCAAGATCACGGATCTGGTCGCCGTCGAATGCCGGTCTCGCCTCGATGGTTTGAAGAGTCAGCGCTCCGTGGGCAGTGCGGAGATTCTTCAGGCTCTGCGCCACCCGGTCCTGGATGCGCAGATTCTCATCGAGTCCGCTGGCGGCGGTGATCGCCTGGGGCACCGGGCTGCTCCCCTCCAGCCATGCGGCCACACTGTTGTAGGCGAGCTTCGCATGATTGCGGACCCGCGCCCGGTAGACATCGGAATCCTGAAGGGATCCCTCCGCGCCGATCACCATCTCGACGATCATCGCTGAGCGGTCCTCATTGAAGCTCAGGGAGGTGAGGTCGGTGGACAGCTTCTCGGGAAGCATGGGGAACACCTGGGCAGCCGTGTAGACCGAGGTCGTGTTGTGGCGAGCGTGTCCATCAATGGCGGACCCATCCCCAACCAGCGAGTCCACGTCAGCCACGGCAACCAGAATCTTGACTTTGCCGCCCGGCATTGCCTCGGCAACGGTGAGCTGGTCCAGATCACGGGAGTCATCGTTGTCGATCGAAGCCCAGAGGAGGTCCCTCAGATCACGGGCGTCCGCGCCGTTGGTTGCTGCGGGGGTCTCAATCCCGCCCAGTTCGGCAAGCACCTCGGCGGAGAAGTCGGGGAGCAATCCTCGCTCGAGCATTGCCCTCCGGGCGATACTTTCCAGAATGGCACGGTGCTGTCCGTCATCCGATTTCATGCGGAAGTCCCTCTCACCCGCGCGTGCCCAGCACCGTCAGCGCGCCGTCGCCGGCGGGGGCGATGATCTCGAGCCGGCCGTCGCCGTCAAGGTCGGCGACGACGGGCTGGCCGACGCTGGCGCCGACACCCGTTTTCCACACCACGACCGGCCTGCCGTTGTGATCGCCGACCGCCCACAGGTAGCCGTGGCTGTCGCCGAAGACAAACTCATCGTGGCCATCGCCGTTGATGTCACAGGTGGAGACGGGACCAGCGGAGGCGCGAATCGGCAACCGCCAGCGCTCGCGCCCGGTCCGCGCATCGAGGCATTCGAAGTCGCCGTCCTGCCGGCCGAAACCCATCAACCACTTGTCCTCCGATAGGCGCGCAAATCCTTCGGCGGCGGTGATGCCCTCCCCCACCTCAGGCAGTTTGTACCAGTACGGCTGCGCGCGCAGGCTCATCCCCGCCTGGAAGTAGTGGCCGGCGCACAGCACCACCAGCGGCTCTCCCGGCTGGTCGAGAATCGCCGGCAAGGTGTACAGGCCCTGGCTGGGCTGGTGGAAGATGTCCGGCGGAAACAACGGCCCTCGGATCATGTTGCCGGTGCGACCATCGGCGACGCAGTAGTAATCCGGATTGGTGAAGACCAGGTCGTCCGCGCCGTCGCCGTTGGCGTCATAGGCCGCGGCCTGATTCACGGTCGGGCCCCAATAGCGTTCGAGGCCTGGGAACTCGTCCTTTTCCCACCCTACCTTTCCGGTCGCGCCCTCCAGCAGTAGGCTGCGGACTACCGGCGTGCCGAACAAGCAGTAGACGTCGGCGCCTTTCCTCCCCGTGAACCGCCCCGCTTGCATATACACCTTGCGGCCGTAGGGCAGGCTGTGGCGGGTGGTCGGCGGAATCCGCGACTCCCATACCAGCGTGCCGTCGAGCCGATACGCTCGCACTACCGGCACGCGGGAGGCGTCGGCGCTGCCGATGATGATCTCGAGCTTTCCGTCGCCGTCAACGTCAGCCACGACCGCGTTATCGCTGGGCGAGAACTCGCGCACCACCTTGAGCCCGCCGGCGCGCGTCCAATGATAGGCGGTGGTCGTGCCTGCGTAGGTCTGGATGATCTCCGGCGTCCGGTCGCGATCGAGGTCGGCCACCAGCGGCGCGGGAGGCAACTGGCCGGCCGGGGCCTTGATCCGCGACAAGTCCGGGCCGGATGGCGCGGGTGGTTGCGTGAATGGCTGCGGCGGGAGCGCGCCTTCGATCCGCAGGGTCTGGTCGCGCGAGGTCACCAGGAACACTTCGCGCCCATTGGCTGACGCGAGCTTCGCGCTGGCGCGCACCCCATCAATGTGCCGGTACTCCACCGCCTTGCCGTCAACAATGCGAATCATCGCCGCGCCGCTGATGACGGCCCGCGTGGGGTCGTGGCAGTCGTCCGCCAGAATCTCCGCGCGGCCGTCGCCGTCCACATCGGCCAGCCGCGCCGCAATGCGCCCCGAGATGCGCGCCTTGAGAGCGCCGGTTGCGGCGTCGTAGACGCGGATCGCCCAGTCAGGATCGCCCTCGTCGTTGAACATGGACACCACGACCTCCAGCCGGCCGTCGCCGTCCACATCGGCCACCGGCGGCGTGGGCCAGTTGGTGGCGACGTTGGAGACCGTGACCGAGTTGTCCCAGCCCTGGGCCCAGGCGAGCTTGAGCTTGCCGTGGTGATTCAGCAGCACCTCGTGGTGTTGAGCGAAGTCGGCGATGCACAGGAAGTCAGGCAGACCGTCGCCGTTGAGGTCGCGGAACTCGTTCAGACCGTAGCTGCGGATGTTGGCGGGCGCGACGTCCCACCTGATGAATTGCTTGACGGCGCCGGTGAGCGGGTTCAGGACCCACATGCGGCTGTGGGAGATGACGCAGATCTCGTTGACGCCGTCCGCTTCCAGGTCCGCCGTGCGCAAAGCCGGCATGCAGGTATATTGGTGGAAGTAGTATTTCCAGCGGGCGACGGGCGGATGGCCGGGAGCCGGAAAGTAAAACAGAGCGATGTAGCCGTTGCGTTTATCCGGCGGGTAGCCTTGCTCGAGGACCAGCATCTGCTTGCCGGCGCGCTGCGGCAGGTAATGGCCAACAAAGGGGTACCAGTGATAGGACATGGGCTCGACGTCGTAACGCCACAGGAGGCGTCCGCTGGCGGCGTCGAGCAAGAGCATCGCCCCCAGCGGCGGCTCCGGGCGCCCGACGGCGGCGACGATTTCGACCCGGCCGTCGCCGTCAACATCCTCGACGGTGACGACCTGCTGGAAGTTGATTCCCGGCGGGTGGCTGGCCCATAGGAGCATGCCAGAGAGGTCGTAGCATTGCAGCCCGCGGTCAACGCCAGCCAACGCGCGGTCCACCGCGCCCCCGGGCTTGGAGGCGAAAGGAATTAAGGTGGCGCTGCCGAGCGCAACGGGTGTGCGCGTAAGCGCGATGGGCGCGGCACGCAGGTTGCCCGCAACCGGCTGACGCGCGGTCAGGTGGTTGTCATGGCGTAGCGTGGGCCAGTCGGCGGGCATGGCGAAAACGCGCCCCGCGGTCAGCAGCAGAACCCAGACGCAAAGAAGCCAGGGCGCAGGTCGCCCTCCCCCAGGGCTCCTCGGCGCAGATGAGTCGCGAGATGTCCCCGTGTCGCCGCAATCCCGCCGGCGCCGCGATGTCGGCTTGAATGATGGCCGGGCACCGAGGGCTGTCAGCCTTGGGAGTGAAGTTTGGGATTCGCGAGCTTCCACTGGTTCAGATTGTCTTGACACGTGATGGCTCCGTAGGTCTCGGGTCTGCGGTCGCCCAGGAAGCAATCCTTGAGGGTTGGGTAGCGCCGCTTGAGGTCCCCCGTGCCCCAGTACTCATACACCTCGTCCAGATCCACCTCCGCCACCGCGACTCCCGGGCGATGGCTGGTGGACGCTCGGGTTCGGCCATAGGGGTCCACCACGCGCGAGTGGCCCATGGACTTTCCGGCAAGATAGGGCATGTTCACGTAGTGGCTGGTCACGACGTAGACCTGGTTGTCTATGGCGCGAGCATTTACCACGGATTCGCAGAGGTCTCCCGTGTAATCCAGCCACATCGTGGGGTGGGCGATCACGTCCGCTCCGCGGAGCGCCAAGATGCGCCAGGGCTCCGGATAATGCAGGTCCATACAGATCATGACCCCCAGCTTGCCGAAATCCAACTCGAAGACCGGGTAGTCGTCGCCCGCCTCCACCTCCGCGTCTTCACCAGGGGCGAGATGGGTCTTACGATACTTGCCGACGAGTTCGCCTTGGCGGCTGACGACCACGCCCGCGTTATATACGTGATCATCCTCGCGCTCCCGCAGACCGATTACCAGATTGGTCTCGGCCTCACGCGCGGCCCCAGCGAACCGCTCTACCACCAAGCTGCCCGGGATGCTCTCGCCGCACTTGGCGCAATCTTCGGCGCCGAGAGCGACATAGTCGAGCTCCTCCGGGAAAACGACCAGGTCCGGCTTCCAGGCGGCCGCTGCCCGCAGCGCCTCGAAGGCCCGGTGTATGGTCACCCCGGGGTGGACCGACTCCGAGTCCAGCAGAATTGACGTTGTTGCGAGAACGGCTTTGCGGCTCACTTTGTCAACCCCTTAGCCTTCCGTCAGCGACTGCAATAATGGTCCCGTCGCGTACCCCGGCCGTGAACGCCGCGCATCCCGCGCGGGGGCCGAAAAGGGTAACGGCTGCACCGTCAACCTGTACCGATAGTGCCTCGGGTGCCAGGACGCCGGAAATCTCGAACGTAAGCTCCCGCCTCTGCACGCGCTCGGGCAGCGCCTCGATGCTTACCCTGAAGCCGCTCCCGCACGGCTCTATCCGAGTGTGGCGCTTCAAGTGCAGGTAGTCAATCACGTCGTCCGGGTTTGCGTACCAGCACTCGGCGCCGCCTTCGGACACCACCGCCTCCAGCCGCTCGCGGTGGTGGGCGGCGGTGCAGTCCTTGTAGTCGTGGGCGGCGGTTTCGAGCGGGCAGTGGCAGTAGTCCACGATCCAACCGTGTTCTACTTGCGCCTGCCGCAGGCGCTTCCAGGGGTCGAACGCGCTGTCGAATACGCCCCAGTAGCGCTCGTGCAGCGGCACCCGGTTGACCCACGGCAGCGCATCGCCGTCAACACGGTTGATGTCGTCGGTGATGCTCATTCCCGCCAGATAGCCGCTCCCGCTAAGCCTCTCCACGACCTCGGGCGTAAGATTGTCATTGCTGCCAGGGGCGGTAAAAACGGTCACCGGGACGCCGACAGCTTGTTCGATGGTTTCGCGGGCCACGCGCAGTTCCAGGTCCGGATCGTCCATGACCCGCTGGTGGCTCCAGGAGTGGCAGCCGATGCCCCAGCCAGCGGCGGCGATATTTCGCAGTTCGTCGGCCGCCATGTGCCGATAGCCGTCGTACGAGCTCCCGCCCACATCCCGCACCTGGCCGATTTGTGACGCCACAACCTCGACGTGCCCGGGCAACCCCAGTTCATGGTGAACCCGGAGCACGAACTGGTCCAGATCCGCCAGCGCCTCGTCGTAGGTTATCGAGTAAGCCCAGGACTTGGCGTGCTTCCACCCGGCAATGGCTGGCTTCGGTGCAGAGATTGACAACTGGCATACCCCTTCGGGCCCGCTCCTGCGCGCTGGCGACGAGGCTCGCCACGGGGACAACGAACCGCCCGCACCGTGCGTGTTGCTAGTAGTCGCCGCGGAGCTTGCGGTACCCGGCGGCGAAGGCCGCTCCGTCATAGGCGAAGCCGTCCTCGGCGAGATCCTCCAGGCGCACCGCCCGGCCCCGCCTGCGCTTGCTTTCCTGCGCCGCGATCGCCGCCAGCTCGGGCTCAATCAGAGCTGCAGGGGATAGCGGAGGCTCGTCGGTTTCCCCCGCCATGTAAGGCAGGCACTTCTCCAGCAGTGCGCGATACAGGGTCGTCGAATCGGCCGTGATCTGGTGGACGCAGCGCTCGGTGACGATGGTGGCGTAGAACGGGAGCCAGCCGGAGGTCTCGCCGACGCAGAGGTACCCTCGGCGCCCCTCAGGCCACGCAACCTCTATCTTGTGCTGGCCGTTTACGCCCAGGTGTCGAACCGCCTCCGCTCCGCTCCCCATGATACTCCACAAGAGGGCATAGGCGTGAATCCCGTAGTTGAAATCATCGATCCCGCAGCCGGCGAACACGGTCTGCGGGCATCCGCGCTCATCGAGCGGCTGAGCCAACAACCTTGCGACATCGAAGTTGAACCGCAGCGACGAGCCGCCGCATATGCGGTGTCCCGACGCCGCCAGCTCGACGATGCGCCGCAAGTCGCGCACGTTGCCGGCCAGCGGCTTGTCTATCAGGATCGGCTTGCCGGCCTCCACCAACGGTTCCATCCGCGCCAAGTGCAGGTCCCAGTCGCAGGAATGGATGATGGCGGCGTCGGCCAGCTCCGCCACTTCCGCCAGCGTCTGCGCGGCTACCGCAATGCCGTGCTCGGCGGCGAACCGCTCCGCGTAGCCGGGGCGAAAGACGGTACCGCCGTCCCATACCGCGACCACCTCGTGGCCCAGCTCGCGGATGATGGGCAGCCAGCTCCCAGGATGCGACGTATCCAGGTCTACGACGCCGATTCTCATGCTAGTCGTTCGTCTCCTTTCGGTTGCGCTCCGCCACCCGGCGGATGATCTCGGCGGCTATCTCGCAGTGTTCGGGAGTGTACTTGTCGCAAAAGGTGCTCCAGCGGATGAAGCGATCAAGGAACGCGTGCGCGGTGGGGCACGTATCCGGGCCATAGTGATACGCGCGCGACGCGGGCGGCAGCGAGAATGGATAGGTCTGGGTCTGTGCCTGCTCCTGCAGGAAGTAGAGCGCCTCCGGCATCAGGTAGTACCGGCCCGTCCCCGCGCCCGGGATGCCTTTCCTCGCGACCTGCGCGGCGAACTCGTCTGCGCCGCAGCCAAACGCCTCGCGATCAAGGCTGAAGCCGTACATCCAGCACGAATAGACGTCAACGTAATCCGGAATCGGCAGCGGAGTCACCCCCGGGATCTGCGCCAGCATCTGGGTGAGCAGGCGCGCCATCGCGTCGCGGCGCGCAACCTGCGAGTGGATGATCTCCAGTTGAGCCAGTGTCACCGCGGCCGTGCACAGCGGCATGCGATAGGCATAGCCGTGCTCGACGTGGGCGCGGCCGAACCCCGGGATCTCCGCCGCGCCCCGGCTGTGGCCCATCAGGCGCAGTCGCTCCGCAAATTCGTCATCGTTGGTAAGGATGCAGCCGCCCATGTCGGAACCCATCGTCTTCTCGCTGTCGAACGAGAAGCACGCCGCCTGCGACAGCGTGCCCGCCAACCGCCCTTTGTAGCGGCTGAAGACGGCTTGGCAGGCATCCTCATAAACGAACAGGCCGTGCCGGGCGGCGAGCTCATTGATCGGGTCCATATCGCAGATGAGCCCGGTCTTGTGCACAACCAGGATCGCTCGCGTGCGGTCGCTGATGCACGGCTCCACGGTCCGCGCGCTCAGGTTGACCGTGCCGGGCTCGGTGTCGGCGAAGACCGGGATGCAATTCTCGCTCAGCAGTCCGCACAGCGTGCCGTAGTCGGTAATCGGGCTGACGATGATCTCGTCGCCCGGCGCGAAGGGCAGCGCCGCTGCCAGCACCGCCAGGGCCGGGGTGCAACCGGGGGTCGCGACACAGTGTCGAACGCCGTGAGCCTCGGCAAACGCCTTCTCAAAGCGGGTGACCATGTCTGCGGTGAGACCGCTGGTGACCACCTCCTGCAGGTACTTCAGGGTGTTCGGCCCCATCTCCCGAGGGAACGGGTTGGGCAGCTTGCCCTGGAGGTTGGCGACCCCAGCCGCGCCGAACTTGGCTCGGTCAGGACGCGATGTCATTGTCCTTATCTCCTATGCTGACGATCTACCCGCCAATGCGAGATATAGGGGCATTCGACATGTCGGCTTCGAGTGCCTGCTGGAAGGGCTCCTCCAGCGCCCGCAGCGTCCGGCGGCCCGCGCCTTCCACGTAGCCCGGGCGGTAACCGTTGCGGTAGCCCCGCCCGGCAGGCCGCTGGTAGCGCTCGCGGCCCAAGGCGTCATGCTGCTCGGATTCCAGCGCCTCCTGCGGTACCACCCGGGCGGCGAGCCCCAGCGGGGCCGAGGCTTGCCCGCCCTCGGAGGGTCGGCGGCTCCTGTTCTTCGATGCCCTGAAGAGTCTCGCGCATTACAGGAACGACTGCGCGCGCTGCAACACGTGTGTGGCACAGCCGCCCCCGGCTGTG
>DATLAK010000048.1 GCA_035527535.1 Armatimonadota bacterium | reverse complement strand
AGAACGAGGGGCTGTGACATGGGCTATGACCTCGTCGGCTGGGATGTTCGAATAAACAACCCTTGGCCGCGCGAGGGCATAGACCTCTCACGTTCTGCCCCTTCACTTTCTGCCTACAAAAATGGCTGAACTATAGTCTAGGGACAAGAATCCCTGGTGGCCTGCCATGAGCAAGCCCTGAGCGGAGCGAAGGGCGCGTCGAATGGCGGAGGGGGAGGGATTCGAACCCCCGGGCCGATCACTCGGCCAGCGGTTTTCAAGACCGCCTCCTTAAGCCGCTCGGACACCCCTCCGTGCGTCAGGAAGTTGAAGGCAGACATGTGATAGGCGACCGAGAAAAGCGGCTGGCAGCCACTCCGTCGGCGCGCCGAGCACCGCCGTCACCGCTCCCGCCGCGACCCGCCTCAGAACCGGCGCAGGCCGAGGATGACCTTGCCGATGATCGCGACTCGATCCGCGTCGGCGTAGATGGGCTCCATGGTGGAGTTCGCCGGCTGCAGGCGTATGCGGCCGTTCTCGCGATAGAACCGCTTGACCGTCGCCTCGTCCTCCAGCAGCGCCACCACCACGTCGCCGTCGGCCGCCGCTGATTGCTTCTCCACGACCACGAAGTCGCCATCGAAGAGCCCCGCCTCGATCATGCTGTCGCCCTTGACCCGCAGCATGAAGGTGCCCTCGCCGCTGACGAGGTCGGCGGGCAGGGCATAGACTTCCTCGATGTTCTCCTCGGCCAGGATCGGCTGGCCGGCTGCGACCTGCCCGACCAGGGGCACGCTCACGCTCGGCCGCCGCACCATCGCCGGATCGTGGCTGCGGATGATCTCCACCGACCGCGCCTTGGTGCGGTTGCGGCGAATGTACCCCTTGCGCTCCAGGGCATCGAGATGCCGCTGGACGGTGCAGCTCGAGCTCAGACCCACGCGCTGCCCCAACTCGCGCACCGTCGGCGGAGCCCCCGTCGCGCGGTATATCTCGTGGATACCGCTCAGTATGCTCTTCTGGCGTTCTGTCAGCCGCTCCATCGCTTCCCTCCTTCCGTGTCCGTCACCGGGCGATCCGGGCCCGACATTCTGAAGGCTCCCACATTATACCACGAACGCATGGTTTCGCAAACTGCTGTTCATGGCGGGCGTTATGGGCCGGGTCTTGTCACGAGGCCCTGGCAGTCGCTTCCCGGTAGGCAGCCCGCCGCGGCTGCGACGGATGGGGAGCGGCCAGCGTCCGATGGAGGCCGTAGAAGAAGTGGGCGGCGCCCGGTGCGCGGGCCGGGCGCCGCAGTGGAGGGTGCTGACACCGAGCGGTGCGTCACTCCGCTCGGATCTAGGGGTACCGTTACGACCCCGCGAATCGCGGTACAACCGCACTTTACCTCACCCCCTCGACGGCGTCAACGACCCTCGTGTCCACGGATTACCACAGTGTGGTACGGACCCTACAAGAACGCTGCCGCGTCGTGGGGAGGATGGTCGGAGCATGGGCGCCCTCGCCCGTGACATCCCGGCCGAGGCGGCCAGGCTCCATGGCGCGGTCTCACCGGCCCTGACGGATGGCGGAGAGGGCGGGATTCGAACCCGCGATCCCGGGGTTAGCGGGATACTCGATTTCGAGTCGAGCGCCTTCGTCCGCTCGGCCACCTCTCCGCGCTCAGTATAGCCGCGTGGAATTGGGGGTGTCAATGCGGGCAAGGACGAGGAGAAGGCCGCGAGCCGGGCCGTCCCGCGGCTACCCGGTCTTATCAGCCGCGCGCTGCGCCTCGGCCACCAGCGCCGCCACCGCTTGCTCGAGGGACACGCGCCGCACGACCTCGCCGCGGCTGAAGAGCACTCCGCCGCGGGCGTCGGCGGCGAAGCCCACATCGGCGTCGCGCGCCTCGCCGGGGCCGTTGACCGCGCACCCCATGACCGCTACCCGCAGCTCCCGCCCCTCGCGTCGCAGGCGCTGGTCGAGCGGGCGCAACTGTTCCTCGACTGCCAGTGCGGCCTGCTCCACGTCCATCCCGCAGCGGGCGCAAGTCGGGCAGCTCACCAGCGTAACGCCGCCGCGGCGCAGCTCGAGCGCGCGCAGGATGTCGCGCCCGACGCGCACCTCCTGCACCGGCGGCGCGGAAAGCGAGACGCGCACCGTGTCGCCGATACCTTCCGCCAGCAGCGCGCCGATGCCCACCGCTGAGCGCACGATTCCCGCCGGCGGCGGGCCCGCCTCAGTGATCCCGAGGTGCAGGGGATAGTCGGTCTCGCGCGCGGCCAACCGGTAGGCGGCGATGGTGGCGGGGACGTCGAAGGCCTTGAGCGAGAGCACGATATCGTCGAAGTCGAGGTCTTGCAGGATGCGCACGTGCTGCATCGCCGCCGCGAACAAGGCCCGGGCAGCGCCGTCGGCGGTGAACAGGGAGTCGCGGTAGCGGGCGCGCACGTCGGGCGGCAGCGAGCCGAGGTTGGCGCCGACGCGCAGGGGGACGCCGCGATCGCGCGCCGCCGCCACCACCGCGCGCACGTGCTCGGGGCGGCGCAGGTTGCCGGGGTTGAGGCGCAGCTTGTCCACTCCCGCCTCCAGCGCCATCAGCGCCAGGCGATGATCGAAATGGATATCGGCGATCACGGGCAGCGGCGCCTGCGCGGCGATGCGGGCGAGGGCGCGCGCGGCCTCTGCGTCGGGGACGGCGATGCGCACCAGGTCGCAGCCGGCCTGCTCGAGCTCGTGGGTCTGGGCCAGGGTCGCGGCGACATCGCGGGTGTCGGTCTTGGTCATGGACTGCACCGACACCGGCGCGCCGCCGCCGATGAGCACCCCCCCGACCCGCACTTGGCGCGTGGCCCCCATTGCCCTACCCCACGTACTTGTCGATCAGGTGCGCGATGTCCTTGAGGGTGACCAGCGCCAGCAGCAGCAGCAGAAGCGCAAACCCGACGAGGTGAACGATCGCCTCCCGACGCTTGTCAATGGGACGGCGGCGGATGCCCTCGATGGCGATGAAAACCAGGCGCGAGCCGTCGAGCGCGGGGATGGGCAGCAGGTTGATGACGCCGATGTTGATGCTGATGACCGCGGACCAGAGCAGGAACTGGCGCCAGCCGACGCGCACGGCATCGCTCATCAGGTCGGCGATCTGGAGCGGCCCGCCGACCGCCGCCGGCACCTTGCCGCCAACCATTCCCATCAAGAGCCTGAGCATCACGGCGGTCATCTCGTAGGCGCCGACGAAGCCGGACTTGATGGACTTCCAGAAGCCCATGGGCCGGGTGATGTCGGCGAAGACGACGCCGATGCGACCGACCGGGCGCAGCACCACCCGGCCCGGGCCGTCGGGCGTCGGTTCGAGGTCCTCCACCTTCTCCTCGCGCGGCGTCAGGTGGTACGCAAGGTAGCGGTCCCCGCGTTTGACCACCAGCCGCATGGGCATGTCGGGGCGACCGCTGATGAAGTCGTGCATCTGCTCGACGCTCATCTGGCGCGACGGCTTGGAGGTCGGCGCGGCCCGCACCTCGGGGGCGGTGACCGCCACCGGCCCCGCGTCCACCAGGGTGTCGCCCGGATGCAGCCCGGCGACAGCGGCGGGCGTCCCGGGCAGGACCCTGGCGAGCGAGGTGCTGCTGCCCACCACCTCGCCGAAGACCAGCCCGATCACCCAGAACAGGATGACGGCGAGCACGAGGTTCATGCCCGAGCCGGAGGCGATGACCGCCAGCCGCGCCCACACCGGCTTCTTGTCGAAGCCGTGGGGCACATCCTCATCCGGCTCCATGCCGGCGATGCGGACGAAACCGCCGATGGGCACCGGCCGCAGCGCATACTGCGTGCCCCCGCGCTTGAACGACAGCAGCACCGGGTGCCCGAAGCCCAGCGAGAACTCATACACCGCCATCCCCGCGAGCTTGGCGACGACGAAATGGCCGAACTCGTGAAAGAGGATGATGAGGGCGAGCAGGGCGAGCGTGAGCAGGACCGACATGCCGGGCGCCGGCATGGCCAGGGCAATGGGAAACGTCATCTACGTCATCTTTCCGCAGGGCCGCCGGAGCAGCCTTTTCGTGATGATACCACTAATCAAGCAGGTTGTGGGCCGCGCTTCGCGCCGCCGTGTCGGCGGCGACCACCTGTTCGAGGGTGTCGGCGGGGGCGGCGGCGACGCGATCGAGCACGGTGGCGATGATGCGCGGGATATCGAGGAAGCCGATGCGCCCCGCCAGAAACGCCGCCACCGCCACCTCGTCGGCGCCGTTGAGGGCGACCGGGGCCGCGCCGCCGCGCCTCGCGACCTGATAGGCCAAGCCCAGGCAGGGGTAGCGATCGAAGTCCACCGCGCCGAACGTCAGCTCCCCGACCTCGCTCAGCTCTAGCCCCCCCCGGCGCTGCGGCAGGCGCTCCGGGTAGCCCAGGGCGTACTGGATGGGCAGGCGCATGTCGGGCTGACTGAGCTGGGCCAAGGTCGCGCCGTCGGCGAACTCGACCAGGGAATGGACGATACTCTGGTGGTGCAGGACGACCTCGATGCGCTCCACCGCCACCCCGAACAACCATCGCGCCTCGATCACCTCCAGGCCCTTGTTCATCAGGGTGGCGGAATCCACCGTGACCTTGGGCCCCATGTCCCAGGTGGGGTGGGCGAGCGCCTGCTGCGGCGTCACCGCCGCCAGCTCCGCCGGCGACAGGTCGCGCAGCGCCCCGCCGGAGGCGGTGAGAATGAGGCGGCGCACGTCCTGTCGGCGATGGCCCAGCAGGCACTGGAACAGGGCGCTGTGCTCGCTGTCCACGGGGAGGATCTCGGCGCCGCAGCGCCGCGCCTCGGCCATGATGAGCGCGCCGGCGGCGACCAGGGGTTCCTTGTTGGCGAGGGCGATGCGCTTGCCGGCGCCGATGGCGGCGAGCACCGGGGCGAGGCCCGCCATGCCCGAAATGGCCCCGACCACGGTCGCCGCGCAATCGAGAGTCGCCGCCTCCGCGACTCCCGCGGGGCCCGCGGCGACGCGGACGCCGGCGCCCTCCAGCCGCGCCCGCAGCTCCGGCGCGCGGGATTCGTCGAGCACGACGACCAGGTCGGGCTGGAAGCGGCGCGCCTGCTCCGCCAGCGCCTCGACGTTGCGTGCCGCCGCCAGCGCCGCCACCCGGAAGTGCTCCGGCGCGTCGGCGATGACCTCGAGCGTCTGGCGCCCGATGGATCCCGTCGAGCCCAGGACGGCAATGCCTGTCCCTGTCATGTCACCGGCTCACAGGTCCGCTACCAGCGCGTACCACGACACCAGGATGTAGAGAAAGGCGGGCGCCGCCCACAGCAGGCTATCGAAGCGGTCGAGCACGCCGCCGTGACCACGGATGATATCGCCGGAGTCCTTGACCCCGGCCCACCGCTTGAGCGCGGATTCGGCCAGGTCGCCGCCCAGCCCCGCGACCCCCACGACCGCCCCCACCCCCAGCACCGCGGCGATGGCGCCGAACTTGATGGCCGCGCCGCCCTCGGCGCCCACGACCTCGACCGCCGCGGCGACGGCGAAGACGATGGCGCAGGCGGCGATGCCGGCGATGGTGCCGATGATAGTCTTGCCGGGGCTCAGGCGAGGCCACAGCTTGCGGCCGTCCAGCAGCTTGCCGGCGGCGAAAGCGGCGGTGTCAGCAATCCACACCGCGGCGATCAAGAGCGCGACTGGCCACACCCCCCACGGGGCTGCGAAGTCCGGATCCACTCGCCGCAGGAAGATCAGACATGACAGCAGGCCCCCGATGTAGAGCGCGCCCACCGCTACCAGCACGAAATCGCGCACCGCGCCCAGCGGCCCGCCGGGCGGCGGAGGCTCGTGCGCCTTCCTCGCCGCGGGCGGATTCCCCGCGGCGACCGGCGCCGACGGCTTCCCCCGGGGCAGCGCGCGGCGGCTGATGTCGCCGATGAGGGCGAGGGCCACCATCAGCACGTCCACCACGATGACGATGGTCAGGGCGAGCAAGACTAGGTCATTGTAGTCGTAATGGTAGAAGTACGGGAACAGCGGCGGCAGCATGCCCATCATCTTGCCCAGATCTTTGGGTGGATGGAAGCCGCGGTGACACAGCAGCAGGCGGAATTCCTCGGCGCCAAGCATTGACACCACCATCACCACCGCCAGCAGCGGCAGGCCGTGGGCCCACGGATAGCCGTCGAGGAAGATGAGGCCGTAGAGAATGGGCAGCCCTATGGCTGCGCTCAGGGCGCGCTGACGAAACATGGAAGACCCGATCGTGCTCACCGGCAAGTTGCGCTGGTATTATACCAGCGCCGCCAGCCGGTGGCAACGTCAGCGAGACATCGTCTTGGGACCGGACAGG
>DATLAK010000047.1 GCA_035527535.1 Armatimonadota bacterium | reverse complement strand
ATCTTCGAGGAACTGTTCCACTATCTCCATAACCGCAAGTGCATCGTCCGCGGAGATACTGTCCAGTCCGTCGTCTCGAGGATGAGCGCCGTAGGCTCCGAAAAATCTTACCTCGTGGGCCGCGCCCTGGAGACTCTTTGTGATGACTCCCTCTGCAAGCATGTTGTCAATCTGCTTCCACGGGTGGTCGCCCTTCGCCCCCTTGTCCACCGCGATTGCCTGTATCGCGCGACGACACATGACAACAACACCCTTGTAGGCGTCAGCGCACCAACAACGCCGGGCTTCGGCGAAGTCGTCGCGGACTACCTGCGGGATAGCTTCGTGATACGTAGAGGCGTCAGTGCGAGGAAAGGGGAAAACACGCGCAATTCTATTGTTGAGTCTGTCATACATCACGAAGGCTATTCCGCAAACGTCCCGGGGGCAACGGACGATTAGGTATGCATACTGGTCTGAGCACTCGCTAATGTGGTAGATCGCCTTCGTCTGAGAAACTGCGCGGACACGAATGCCGCAATTGGGGCATTGCATATCCAGTCTGAACTTAGCTACATCAGTCTCGAAATTCAAGGTAGTTCCCCCTCGCACAGACACGACTGCAACCAGGCCGTCTTGCCCATGCCAGGACCTGCCATAGAACCTGGAACCCCCTTAAGGACACCTGCTATACCCGCGCGAGCGGCACACCAGGCAGCCCGCGTTCCTTCCCTTCATCCCATCGGCGTTCATCGGTGTCCGTCGGCGGTTGAACCTCTTCCGTTTTCCGCGGCGCTCGCCGTGGGCAGCAGGCAAGTCCACTTCGACAAGGCTACTCCCCTACGGCACTCACACAGGCGAGGGCGCCTATGCTCCATTTCCCTCACGGGCACTTGCTGTAGCCGCAGGCGCGACAGACCAGGCAGCCTTCGGCGATCTGGACGGTGCCGCCGCATTCGGGGCACTGGGGGCAGAGGCCGAGCAGGTCGCTGATGTCGCCGTGGCCGTGGTTGACCAGGGCCGAGGCGCCGCCGGTGAGGTGGCGCTCGACGGTCTTGGCGATGGCGTCGGCGCAGGACAGGACGGTGCCGCCATTCTCCCACGCCACGCTGGGGCAGCGGATACCCTTGAGCTCCTCGACCAGGGACTCCGGCGCCACCCCCGAGCGCAGCGCCAGCGAGATCAGCCGCGCCACCGCCTCCGCCTGCGAGGCCATGCACCCGCCCTGCTTGCCCATGGCGGTGAAGACCTCGCACAGGCCGTGCTCGTCCTGGTTGATGGTGATGTAGAGCTTGCCGCAGCCGGTCTTGGTCTTATAGGTCGCGCCGCGGGTGACCGGGGGGCGCGGGCGCGGCGTGATGTGCTGCCCCGGCGCCGGGCCCGTCGCCGCCGAGGCCGTCGCTTGCGCACCCGCCGTCAGCACCTGCTCCTGGCGGCTGCCGTCGCGATAGACCGTCACCCCCTTGCACCCCAGGCGGTAGGCGAGCATATAGACCGAGCGGATGTCCTCCGGCGTCGCCTCCTGGCGGAAGTTGACGGTCTTGCTGACCGCGTTATCGGTGTGCTGCTGGAAGGCCGCCTGCATGCGCGCGTGCCATTCGGGGGTGACGTCATAGGCGGTGACGAACAGGCGGCGCACCTCCTCGGGGATGTCCCCCAGCTCCTGGATGCTCTTGTGCTGCGCGATGTTCTCCATCAGCTCCTCGGTGTAGAACCCGCGCTCGCGCGCCAGGGCCTCGAACCGCGGGTGCACCTCCAGCAGCCGCTGGCCGTCGAGGATGTTGCGCGTGAACACGACCGCGAACAGGGGCTCGACGCCGCCCGCGCAGCCGGCGATGATGGACAGGGTGCCGGTGGGGGCGATGGTGGTGATGGTGGCGTTGCGCAGCGGCTCGCCGCCGGCGTAGATGCTGCGGTCGAAGTTGGGGAAAGCGCCGCGCTGGCGCGCCAACGCGACCGAGGCCGCGCGCGCCTTGGCGTGGATGAACTCCATCACCTGCTCCCCCACCGCCAGCCCCTCCTCGGTATTGTAGGGCACCCCCAGGCGAATCAGCAGGTCGGCGAAGCCCATGACTCCCAGCCCGATCTTGCGATTGCCGCGGGTCATGTCCTTGATCTCGGGCAGGGGGTAGTGGTTGCGGTCAATGACGTTGTCCAGGAAGTGCACCGCGCGGGCGACGACGTCGCCCAGGCGCTGGTAGTCCATTTCCGCGCCGGTCGCCGTCTCGCGCACCATGTGGGCGAGGTTGATGGAGCCGAGATTGCAGGACTCGTAGGGCAGCAGGGGCTGCTCGCCGCAGGGGTTGGTGCTTTCGATCTCGCCCAGGGCGGGGGTGGGGTTATCGCGGTTGATGCGATCGAGGAAGACGATGCCGGGCTCGCCGTTGCGCCAGCCCATGTCCACGATCTGATCGTAGACCTCGCGCGCGGACAGCGTGCGCCCGGCCTGGCGGGTGCGGGGGTTGATGAGCTGGTAGTCCTGCCCGGCCTCGACCGCGCCCATGAAGTCCTCGGTCAGGCCGACCGAGATGTTGAAGTTGGTGAGCACGGTCGGGTCCTGCTTGCAGGTGATGAACTCCTGGATGTCGGGGTGGGTGACCTTGAGGATGGCCATGTTGGCGCCGCGGCGGGTGCCGCCCTGCTTGACCGCCTCGGTGGCGGCGTTGAAGACCTTCATGAAGCTCACGGGGCCGGAGGCGATGCCGCCGGTGGAGGCGACGCGGTCGTTCTTGGGGCGAATGCGGGAGAATGAGAACCCGGTGCCGCCGCCGCTCTGATGGATGAGGGCGGTGTGCTTGATGGCGGTGAAGATGGACTCCATCGCATCCTCGATCGGCAGCACGAAGCACGCCGAGAGCTGCTGCAGGTCGCGCCCGGCGTTCATCAGCGTCGGCGAGTTGGGCAGGAAGTCGAGGCTCGCCATCAGCCCATAGAAATCATGGGCGACCGCCTCCACCTCGGCCCCGGGGTCGTAGGCGCGGTCGGCGGTGGCGATGTCCACCGCCACCCGCCAGAACAACTGCTCCGGCGTCTCGACCGGGTTCCCGTCGGCGTCCTTTTTCAGGTAGCGGCGCTCGAGCACGGTCACGGCGTTGTCGGTCAGTTGGGGCTGCATCAGGGGCATGTCTCGTTCCTTAATGAATGACATTTATCCACAGATGTCACAGATTTCGCAGACGTCGCGGAAGGCAGAAGAAAACGAGCTTTCAAATCCCTCCTCTACGTCTTGTCTTCTTTGTCCGGAATCTGCGTAATCAGCGTAATCTGTGGATGGGTTTTCACCGGGACCTGTCTTGCCAAGCCCCGGATTTCCTCAACGAAGGAATCCACGTCCCGGAACTCCTTGTACACCGATGCGAAGCGCACATAGGCGACCTCATCCAGCTCGCGCAGGCGCGCCATCACCAGGTCGCCGATCTGGCGCGCCGGCACCTCCGTCGCCAGCCGGTCGCGCAGCGCCCCTTCGATCTCCTGCGCGATGCGCTCGATGTCCTGGCGCGACACCGGGCGCTTCTCGCACGCCTTGGTCATCCCCACCAGGATCTTGCCGCGGTCGAATAGCTCCCGGCGACCGTCCTTCTTGATGACGTAGAACGGCACTTGCTCCGGCCGCTCGTAGGTGTTGAACCGCCGCCCGCAGGCCTCGCACTCGCGGCGGCGACGAATAGCGGCCCCGCTCTCGGCCAGCCGCGAGTCCACCACCCGGCTCTCAGGGCTATGGCAGAAGGGGCAGATCATGGTGAACCAGCCGCTCCCTACGCCCATGACTTACCAGAAACATAGGTTCAGAAGGCTCCACGCGACGTTCCATATCTAGGGGCGAGCGTGATAATACCACACAACATGTTGTGCGTCAATAGGATTATTCCATTATTTCAAGGGTACGCCCTATCTCTCTGGGGCGCCGCGGTGCGCCAACCGCGGATGTCGTCCCTGCGACAGCAGGGAAGCAACCCTCGTTCGCCGAACAGCGATGTAGCAGGAGCCGTTGTGGCTCGGCGGCGACATTGTCGCCAGTCGCGACGGCGCAGGTGACCATCCCGGCCGAGGATCCCCAAGCGCGCGAACAGTCTCCTGGTCCGTGGAGGCGGTCATGACATCCGATGCAGCGGGGCGAGTGCTGAAAGCCCACGAATACCTGTTGACCCTGGTAAGGGCCAAGCCGGATCGCCGATTCGCAGGAGGTGACCGCGAAGCCTTCGAGAGGTGGCGCCAGGAGTTTCGCGGTTGGCTGTGCGGCCTCCTTGCGCCGACGGGCTGCAGCGCGGGGGTTCCTGCCGCACCGGAGGTCAAGGCGCTTAGCGAGGAACGGTGGCCGGGTTGCCTGCGCACAGAGCTGAAGTTCCGCAATGCCGACACCGGCCTGGTCGTTCCAGCGACGGTTCTTCAGCCGCGGGGAGGCCGGGGAAACGGTGCGGGCGTGGTGTGCCAGCACGGACACGGGGACTTCGCGAGGCTTGCCGTTATTGGTGATCGCCGCACCCAAGAGCTGGTGCGGGAGATCGAACAGCACCAGTACGACTACGGGCTGGGGCTCGCTCAGGCCGGCTATACCATCATCGCCATCGACCTCTTGAACTTCGGCTCACGCGCAATGGAATCATTGCCATGCCGGGATCGCTGCGACGTGGTCGGCCTCTGGTTGTCCCTCTTTGGGCTCAGTCTCGCGGCGGTCCAAATCAGCGACATTCGGCACGCCATCTCGGTCCTGGCAGCATGGGATGGTATCGCCCCGGAGCGCATCGGCATGTGCGGCCTCAGCCAGGGTGGCCGCATGACCATGTTCACCGCGGCGGTGGACGAACGCATCAAGGTCGCCGTCGCTGCGGGGTCATGTAACACCTTGCGAGACCGGATCGCTCGCTTGGAGGGGCTCTGCGGTGCCCAGGTCGTTGCGGGATTGTTGCCGCACGCCGATACTCCGGAGGTCTTCGCCTCCGTCGCGCCGCGCCCGCTGCAGTTGCAGTGGGGCAGTCGGGACCCGCTGATCGTAGAGGGGCCGGCGCAGGCGGGCATCGCACACATCCAAAGCTGCTACGCTGCCGCGGGGCACGCCGACCACTTCCAGGTGCACCGGTTTGACGGCGGTCACGAGTTTGCCCTCGAACCGGCGCTGGAGTGGCTCCAGCGATGGCTGTGAGCCTCATCTTGATGGAGAAGATCGCATGGATGTTCCTTCCTATGATGTGGAGTTCGCTGGCAGCCGGGGGCGGGAGATCAGGGTGGTGGCCGGTAGCGAAGGAATCTGGCGCTGGCGCTTCTGCTGCGGTGCGCAGCCGATTGGCGCGGACGGGTCTCTGCAGCTATTCTGCGAGGTGCCCAAGTTCTGGCTGGCAACTTGCGCTCAGTCGGAGACGCCGGATGCGCCGGGGTTTGTACGCGTCCTCGGCAGCAGCGACCTGACTTTTGACCTGACGGGGATCCAACGCGACTGGAAGGCATTGGCGTGGGCGACGATCGCCCTCCCCCACGGCATGCAGTGCGGCCAACGAGTCACGGTCGAGTTCGGCTCGGCGCAGTTCCCGTGTCACTGCATCGCGCACAAGTACGAGAGCGCACCCCTCACCTGGCGCGTAGGTTATGATGCAAGCGGCGTGCGGCTACGGCTGTGGCCGCCGATGGTGATCCACGTGATCCCCGGCCCGGCGGCCCGCTTGAACGTAGTCGTACCCAGCGTGGTTGCCGCTGGTGAGGCATTCTCCGTCCGCGGCCGCGGGGAGGACGTGAACAGCAACATCGGCGCCTCCCTCGAGCACCCGGTGAGGCTCGAGGTTGTCGCTGCAAACGGTCATCCCGTTGACGACGATGTCAGGCAAGTGCGGGCAAGCGAGGGCACCTTCAGCAGCGACCAGTGGCGTATCAACGCGCCGGGGGTTTACCGCATTCGCGCCGACTCTCCAGACCTTCCGACGGCATATAGCAACCCGCTGAGCGTTTCCCCCGATGTCGGAGTGCGGCTTGCTTGGGGAGACGCTCACTGCCATACCGCCTGGTCCGATGGGGTGGGGACCTTGTCGCAGAACATCCGCTTCGCGCGCGATGAGGCGTGCTTGGACGTGTTCGGGTTTGCGGAACACCTGGTGGCGAACGAGGGCACCAGCACCTCGATCGTGGACAAGGGCGGCGCGGACTGGGCGATCCTCGGGCCTCACGTGGCGGAGGCCGTGCAGGAGGCTTACATCCCCGGCCGATTCGTGACCGTCGTCGGCTACGAGCACACACCGGATCCGGCGCTGACCGGAAAGCCTCGAGGTGATTTCTGCGTGTTCTCGCCCGCCTCGCGCTGGGAGGAGGTTCCCCTCGCCGTCGGCTGGGACAACCTGCGTGGCCTCGCCAAGGAATACGGCTGCCTGCTGATCCCCCATGTCGGCGGCGGGTGGCCTGAATGGCGCGAATTCGAGTTCGACCCCGAGGTGACGCCGCTGGTCGAGATCGCCTCCATGCACGGCCATTTCGAGTGCTACGCCCAGGGCGGCCTGCAGGCGGGGCTGAAGCTCGCGTTCGTGGGCATGTCCGACGGGCATTTCGGAATGCCGGGTTATGACAACTGGGCCCAACATGGACGAACACCCGGCCTGAGCCATCGCAACTACTCCGTGCAAAGCGCGATCACGGCCTTCCTGGTGCCGGAGTTCACGCGCGAGGCGGTGCTTGCGGCCATGCGCGGGCGCCGCACCTATGCGACCAGCGGCCAGCGGATTCTGGTGAGCTTCGAGGTCAACGGCATCGGCATGGGGCAAACGGTGGCGACCTCCGATCCGCCCCGCCTCAGGATTGCGGTTCACGGCACGGCACCCATCGCCCTGGTGGACGTCATCCGCGACGACCGCAGGCTCCAGCGCTTTGCGGGTGACGGTCAGGCCGACTTGGCGATTGATTGGGAAGACACGCATCCGCTGCCGGGCGAGAGCTACTACTACCTGCGGGTCACCCAAGAGGATTTCTCCCTGGCGTGGGCCTCGCCCATATGGGTAACCTACGCCGGAGGACGCCGTGCAGGCGCCATTGACCTTCCGCCGTGGAATGCGGGTCCGCATTGGCCCGCGGACTGCCCGGAGTCCGTGGATCCGGCCCACACGCTGAGACTAGAGGGCGTCTTCGCAAAGCGTGGAGTGCGTGAGCGGTTCGCGCGGCTCCATCAGGTCGGCGTCTTCAGCGAGCCGCGGGGGCGCTTCGCCATGTTCCGCGCGGTGGACCGCGCCCGTAAGAAGCAGCCGGTACACATACACTTCTACGTTGACTTCGCGGATGACCGGCTCTACATCGCTGACGGGGAGTCGGACTACGGCATGGCACTGCACTGAGCATCGGAAACCGTCCGCCCATCACCCTACGGGCTAAGGTCTCCTGATCGCTACCTAGACGGCAGCCGCGTGCAGGATCGCCTCCGCGGTTCGCTGTGCGCCGCGGCCGTCAACCAACCGCGGCCCGGCGCCGGCCAGGCGCCGCCGCCGATCGGCCGCGCAGGCCAGCGCGAGCACGGCATCGGCGATCTGGGCTTCGCTCACCGCCGCCCCCGGGCCGAGGGTGAGCATTGCGCCCTGGTCGGCAAAGCGCTGGGCCAGCTCCGCCTGGTGGCGCACCGGCTGGCAGAGCGCGATGGAGGGCAGGCCGACCGCCAGCGCCTCGTGCATGGTCAGGCCGCCGGCGATGATCCCCAGGTCCGCCGCGCGCAGCGCTGGCAGCAGCGAGGGGATACTGTCGCTCACCGTGAATGATGCCTCCGCCCCGCGCACCGCCTCCATCACCTGCGCCCGATAACCTGAAGCCGAGCCCACCAGCAGCGTCGCATGGGCGTCCTCGAATGCCCAACCGGCGCGAGCGTCCGCCAGCGCCGATCTCAGCGCGCGCGCCGCCTTCGGCGCCAGCCCGGCGGGGTCGGCCCCACCCAGGGTCACGAGTATGCGACACACTTTCTGCGGGATCTCGCGCTCGGCGATTCCCGGTTCCGCGTACGCCTCCGGCAGCGCCGCGTACTCCGGCCCCTGGTAAAGCGCGATACCACGCTCCACCAGGGCCTCCGGCGCCGGTTCAACCTCGAGGATGTTTATGATCGCGTTCGCGTTGAGCCGCCCCGAGCCGACGTCGTCGAGGCAGACCACGGCCGCCCCCGCGTCGCGAGCCGCGGCCGTCAGCGCCTGCGGCGTCTCCAGGACATCCATCACGCACCCGTCGGGCGCGGCCTTGCGAATGGCGGCGGACTGCGCCCGGTCATCCGCGTCTGCCGGCAGCAGCAGAACCTCGGCGCCGGCGTCGCGCAGCTTCTGTGCGCCCCACCGCAGATCGCGCGTCAGAAAGACGACCCGCGCGCCCATGGCGTCGAGTCGCCGCCGCAGGATGAGGCCGCGGATGATATGGCCGGTGCCGATCTCGGGGCTGCCGTCGGCGCGGTAAAGGACCCGCGGCCCGGTTTGCGGTCTGGTCATGCGTCAGTAGTTGTCCGCGCGGTCGCGGTGTCCTCTCGTGGCAAAGGAAACGGTGGCGGCCCTCCGGGCTTAGCCACTCGGGATGACATCACCCACCGGGTGAAGGCGCTGCGCTCGATATGCATGATCTGGGTCTGAATCCGTGCCCCCCCTGCCTCAGTCGCGCAGCCACTCGTCCAGGTGCGCCCGGACGAACTCGTCGTCGTTCAGGTGGGGATATGACCGGCACACGCGGTCTATCTCCTGCACCTGGCCGGGGGAAAGCCCCACCGCCGGGTTGACGCACCAGGTTCCCTGCAGCAGCCCTTGCCGCCGCAGCACCTCATGGATTCCCGGCACGCACCCAGCGAACCCATGCGCGGCATCGAACAGCGCGGCGTTGCAGTCGGTGACCTGCGCGCCCGCGGTCAGCATCTGCCACGGAATGGGGCCGCCCCGATCCGCGATCTCGGTGATCTCCGCTAGCAGTTCCACCGCCCTGCGCGTCCATACCGCCCACTGCCCCAGCAGCCCGCCGACGATCCGCGCCCGCCGCTCTCCGGCGGAGGTCACCACCCGGTACTCGGTCAGCAGGTCGGCGACGATGGCGTCGTCGTTGCCGGTGTAGAGGGCGATGTCCCCCGCGCGCCCAACCTCGCATACCGCGCGCACGACTTCCAGCGTCTGGTAGCGATCGAAGGGCGCGATCTTGATGGCGAGCACGTTCTCGATTTGGGCGAACCGGCGCCAGAACTCGAAGGGCAGCACACGTCCCCCAATCTGCGGGTTGAGGTAGAATCCGAACAACGGCAGCGCCTGGGCCACCGCCCGGCAATGAGCGACAAGGCCCGGAATGTCTTCCTGTGCCAGGGCGGCGAGGTTGAGCAGGGCCGCGTGATAGCCCTGCCCGGCCGCGAACGCCGCTTCCCTCACCGCTTGCTGGGTGTCGCCGCAAACGCCGGCAACCTTGAGCACTTGGCATCCCCCTCGCGCGCAATGGGCGTCAATCGTCTCCGCCGCCAGCGCCAGCACCGGCTCGAAGAGGGCGACGCCGGGCTCACGAATCTCGAATTGCGTGGTGTGGACGCCCACCGCGATGCCGCCGGCGCCCGCGTCGAGGTAGTAGCGGGTGAGCGCTCGCTGCCGACGGAGGTCCAGCTCGCGCTCCGCGGTCAGCGCCAGCGGGTGCGCCGGTATCACCATGCCGCGCCTTACGCGGTCGCGCAGGGCGGCGGGGAGGTCGCTGGTGGTCATCGTCAGAATCTCCCGGTATTGATCTCGAAGTGCGTCGGCAGTTCCAGCGATCGCCCGCCCGACATGACCCACTCCGCGGTCCAGCGAATCATGCATGCCAGCGGCACGCGCGGCGGGCCGAATAGTCGCGCAGCGCGAGCCGCGTCGCTGAGGTATGCGACCGGGCCGTCGTCGCCGGTGAAGGCCACCAACTTGCTCATGTGCCGGGCCAGCTCGCGGGCGACCTGCCGCACCCCAATCCGCTCCAGGCCGGTGACGTTGATGATCGCGGGCGGGGAGGCGCAGTGCTCGAACGCCAGCAGGGCGTGATGGGCGGCATCGCCCTGCCAGATGGCGTTGAAGCAGGGCACGGTCAGGTCAACCGGCGCCTGTGCCCATATCCGGCGGGCGATGTCGTGCAGCACGCCGTAGCGCAGATCTATGGCATAGTTGAGGCGGATCAGACACACCGGCGTGCCCCGGACGCGGCTGAAGTGCTCGAAGATGCGCTCGCGCCCCAGGCACGACTGGGCGTACTCGCCGACCGGCGCCGGGGGCTGGTCTTCCGCACACCCGCTGCTGGTCGCCGCCACCAGCGGATAGACGCAGCCCGTCGAGAAGGCGACGATGCGGCTGCTCGCAAAGTGCGCCGCCACGTGGGCGGGGACGAGGGTGTTGATGGCCCAGGTCAGCGCGGCGCCCTCCTCGGTGCCAAACTTGCGCCCGGCCATGAAGACGACGTTGGCCACCCGCGGCAGCGCGGCGACGGCCGACGGGTCGAGCAGGTCGGCGGCGATCGCCTCGATGCCGAGGCCCGCGATGCGCTCGCGCGAAGCAGGGTCGGAAAAGCGCGCCACGCCGTAGACCGTCTTCTTCACGCCGGCTTGCCGGATCGCCCGCACTGCGGCGCCGCCGAGGGTGGCCCCCATCTTGCCGGCGATGCCGAGGATAGCGAAGTCCCCGTCCAGCCGCCGCATGAATTCGACCAGCGCCGGCGACGGAGTAGTGAGCGCGTCATCGAGCTGATCCTCGGTGGTAATCGCAACGGGCAGAGAAGTCGTCACCAGCATCATCCCCGTAATGACGCGCCGACGCGCGGCCCCTGCTGAGGCAGTGACTTCTCTGACACGCGCGGTTGTCCTGCCGTTGCGGGGACTGACGGGCCGGCCGCCGGCCCAAGGAATCCGCGGCTCGCGGCACGAACGAGTACGCGGTTCCGCAGCAGCGAGAGGAAAGTCGGCTTCATGGCCCAGCCCAAGCCCAACCTGGTCGTCGTCGTGAGTGACACGTTGCGCGCGCCCAACCTCGGCTGCTGCGGCAGCCGCGATACGCGAACCCCCAACCTGGACGCCTTCGCGGCGCAGGGGGTGGCCTTCGCCGCCGCAAGATGAGGCCGCGGATGATGTGGCCGGTGCCGATCTCGGGGCTGCCGTCGGCGCGGTAAAGTATCCGCCGCCCGGTTTGCGGTCTGGCCATGCGTCAGTAGTCGTCCGCGCCGTCGCGGTGTCCTCTCGTGGCAAAAGAAACCGTGGCGGCCCCGCCGTTCACCGCGACGCGGGTCCCCAGCCCCTCGCACAATGTCCGAAAGTGGGCCAGAATACTCTGCGCCGCCTCGTCGTCCGGCTTTCGGGGGAAGCAGTCGGCGATCTGCACCGGCGCAAACGTGGCCGCCGCCTCGTCGCCGACGAAGGTGACACGCAGCGCCAGGGCGCGGTCGGCGCCGCGCCGGTGCTGGTCAAAGATGAAGTTGCCCAGGCTGTAGGCGATGAGACGCCCGCGATAAAGCTGCGCGCCCTGGATCACGTGCGGGTGATGGCCCACCACCAGGTCGGCGCCGGCATCAATTGCCACGCGCGCCAGCTCGCGTTGGGCCGGCGAGGTCAGCGCCTGGTACTCGCGCCCCCAGTGGAAGGCGACGATCACCACGTCGGCCCGTGCGCGCGCCTGGTGCACCGCGCGTCGAACCGCCTGGGGGTCGGCGCGGGCGGTTCCGGCATGGCGCAGATCGAAGAAGGCCCCCTCGTCGGGGAAGACCGTGAACCCCAAGAGCGCCAGGCGCCTGCCGTTGCAACGCACGATGCGCGCGCGACAGGCCTCCGCCTGCGTCGCCCCGGCGCCGAAGTAAGCGACGCCTTCGCGGTCGAGCGCGGCCATCGTCTGCAACAGCCCTGCACGCCCCTGGTCGAGGGCGTGATTGTTGGCCAGCGACGCCGCGTCGAAGCCGGCCTCCCGCAGCCAGCGCGCCCCCGCCGGCGGGCCGCCGAAGACGATGGGCTTGAGCGCGCTGGGGCTGCCGGATGCGAGCGGGCATTCCAGGTTGCAGACGGCGAGGTCGGCCCCGCGCGTGAACGGTAGCACCGCCTCGACCAGCGCGTCTTTCCCCGACCGCTCGATGCGCTCCCCCACGCCGCGGTCGAGGAGCACGTCCCCGACCGCGACCACGGTCACCGGCCGCTGCGGGGGCACGACCACCGCGGCGACGCAAGCCAGTGCCGCCCCGCTCAACGCGCCGATTCTGCCGAACCTAGGCAATGGTCGGTATTCCCGGGAGCCGCTCAGCAGCCGGACGAATAGCGCGTCCGGCCCTTGGGTTCGGGGATCTTATGGCTCTCGTCGGTGAAGAAGCTCTCGACCCACACCGGCGGGTCCGGCTCCTCGCCGCCGCGCAGCATCTGCTGCCACTTCTCGTCGGTCAGGCGATCGCTGGCCGGCCACTGGAACTCGTAGTAGGTGAATGCCGCCCCCCGCGTCAGGTGCAGCTTGCCGGCGATGGGCACCACCACGTAGATCTTCGCCACGCGACCGACGCCCTCCTCGAGACAGGAACCCAGGGACGTATGCACGTCCGCCACCACCGCCATATCCTTGTCGGTCTCGCTCAGGATGTCGCCCTCGGCGATGGACAGGGTCAGGTTCTCCAGGGTGGCGCCGTAAATCACGATGTCCTGGTACTCCTCGCGGGACAACTCCTCGCCCCGCAGCTCCTTGAGCGAAACGCGGCGCAGGAAGTCGAGCATCTCCTCTAGGCTGCCGAACTTGTCCTGCACGTTTTCCGACAGCAGCCCGCGCCGGCTCAGGCCCTCGCGCGACAGCCGCGCCAGCTCCAGCATGCGGTTGTAGAACTCCGGGTTGGGCTCGACATAGCCCTGGGGCGGCGGCGGGGGCTCCTCGCCGTCGCCGCACTCGGAGTAGCTTTGCTTGGCGTAGAGGATGGTGTCGTGGCGCAGCTCGGCCCAGCTTGCCAGGCTCGTGTTCAGGCTCTTGTCGAGCCACGCGGTAGAGCGCATGAACGAGGGGTAGCCCGCAGGCGCCTCGGCCAGCAGCGCTTGCAGCGACCATACCCAGCCGAAGTAGAGGTTGGAGCGCCACGTGTCCTCGGGGAGGGCCGCGAACTCCTCGCGCAACTGCTTGCGCCTCGGCAGGTACTCATCCCACTGCTGCGGCTCCTTATAGACTTCGTCCAGAAGATAGGCGGCGCGGTCCGAGCCGAGCACGGCGAAAACGTCCAGGCCCAGCGGCATCGGCCTCTCCGGCCACGTGGTCAGCCGCTGAAGCATCTCCGAGTCCGGGATGTAGCGCTGGCCCATGAAGCGGTACTGCATGCCCCCGGGCATGTCGAGTATCACCTGCTTGATGCGCGGCCCGCGCAGCTTCGCGGTCCGGCGCGCAAACTGATCGAGCTTGCTCTCGTCGGCAAGCGCGTCGAGCTCGAACTGAGCGCCGTACACCTCGCGCATGAGGGGCGCGACGTCGTCGGCGAAGAGATCATCCGCCGCGCCGACGTAGAACGCGGTCGGCTCGTAGATAGTCTCCCACAGGTCCCGCACTGGCTTGCCCTCGTGCTTCGCTTGCACGATGTCCCGCACCACCAGCAGCGCTTGCAGGGTGGTGCGCTTGGTCCGCGCCGCCCAGACCAGTTTCCCGTCGGCGTCCGGCCCGGGGATCACGAACGGCACCAAGCCGTACCACATCATCGCCCTGAAGAAGCGCTCGAACCGCGGCGTCCGCGTATAGTGGCCGCGGGGGATGAACTGCGAGTAGTCCACCGGGCAGCCGAAGATGGGACTCTCCACCCGCCCTCCGTGCTGCCCAATCAGACCCAGCTCCGCCTGCGCCATGGCTTGGGCTTCCTCCGGCACGGTCGGCAGGTCCATCTCCAGCACGCGTGCCGGCACCAGGAAGTAGGCGACATTGCACAGCGCCCCCTCCTGCACCGCCGGCGTCTTCGCTTCCCGGTAGGTGGCCAGGCTTTGCTCCAGCATGGCCGTGGTCAGCTTCTCCAGCACCGGGTAGAGCTTCTCCGTCTCGGTGGTGCGCAGGGTGTAGTCGAAGAAGATGTGATAGAGCTGCAGCACCGAGTCGGTGGTGATGAAGCTGGGCAGGTTGAGATAGTCGTTCTGCTCGTAGATGTGATGAAGCTGAACATCGTCACTGGGCAGGCAGACAAATCCGTTTGCCGCCAGCAGCCGGCGGGCAGGGGCCGCGAATTCCCCGAACTGCGCGCGATTGACGACATTCGAGAGGTCCGGCGCCACGGTATATGCGGGGAGCTTGGCGACCACCTCCACGGGCTGGTAGGCCGCGCGCGCCGTCGCCGCCCGGCCTGCCCCGGCGGCCCCGATGGCGGCGGAAGTCACACCAACGCGCCCGGACATGCTCACTACCCCCGCCACACCGATTACCGCTGCCAGCCACCACTGTTTCATCGCACCCCTCCTTGTGCAACGCTCAAGATCTGCAACTGGCCGTTGCTCACAACCGCCGCGCGGTCGCCGTCCAGTGCGCACAGCGCCGCCGGGCGCGTCGCAACGCGCATCAGCGTGACCACGCCCAAGCTCTCCTTGGCGGGTCGGTGTGCCCGCACCTGCCAGCCGTTGTCACGCTCCAGGGCGAACAGAGTGGCTGGCCGCCCCGCTGCCGACACCGCGGCGATATCCGCGCTCGTCCGCCCCGTCCACACTTCCTGGAACCCGAAGCCGTATCGCTGCCACCCGGACAAGCGCCAACCGTTGTCCATCCGGGCGATGGTCACGATTTCCGCCTGCCCGTCGCCGTCGGTATCCGCCAACTCGAAGTCGCTGAACCGCCGCCCCAGGCGCGACCCCAGCCAGCTTGGATGGAGGTCGCCGTCGGCCCAGTGATAGACGAAGGCGCGGTGGTCCCATACCGGGTCGAAACGAGTCTGCTTCCACACACCGACGACGATGTCCGGCGCATCGTCGCCGTCAACGTCGCCGGCACGCACCTTCCACGGGTGCAGCGCCGGCCGCAGTCCGCGCCACAGCCAGCGGCGGTAGCGCACCGAGTAGATCCGCAGCGTCGCGCGCCGGGAGCCGTGCTCACCCGCCAGCACCAGTAGCTCGTCCCAGCCGTCACCGTCGAGGTCATCGCTGCAGAGGTCCACTACCACCTCGGGTGTCAGGGAGATCTCGGCGGACAGCCGCGGCGCGTCGCGCCCAAGGACATATACGCGCTGCCGCCCGGCGGCGGTTACCGCGCTTGCGCCGCCCATCGCCACCGGGGCCAACGCGAATGCCCGCTCGGGCAAAGAGGTCGTCGCCACCGGCGTGGCGGTAGCGGCATCAACCCGCAGCCACCGCACTTCCCGCCCGTGTAACCACGCCAGGCGCGAGGAGCCCACGGCGGCGAGATCATCTGCGGGCGGCGGCTGACTGCTTGCCATACCCGCCAGCGCCGTCAGCAGCACCAGCGCGCACCATCGCATCGTGTTCTGCCCCGAAGCGCCGCGCGCCGCTACGACGGCGTCAGCGCGAAGTCAACCGCCAAGTTGGAGTCGCCCAGCAGCAGGATCACCGTGCGCTGCGCCGGGACGAAACCCGCTGCCGACACGGCGATGACGTAGGTCTGATTGGTGGGAAGCCAGAACCCGTAGCGACCGTTGGCGTCGGTGGAGGTGGTCGCGGCGGGGGTGGGCTGACCCTGGATGGTGGCGGTGACGGTGGCGCCGGAGACGGCCGCCGAGGTGGCGGCGCTGGTGACCCGACCGCCCAGGTTGACGGGCGGCGACGGGGGCTGGGTGGCCGGAGTGAGGACGAAGTTGAACGACAGGTTGGGCAGGGTGGTGAGCGTCCGCTGCTGGGTCTCGAAACCGAGCTTGCTGGCCTCGATGACGTAGGAGGCGCCGACGGGCAGCGCCAGGCTATAGACGCCGGTGCTGCCGGTGGTGGTGCTGGCGACGGGCTGGCTCTGGCTGCTGATGGTAGCGGTGACCAACGCGCCCGCGATAGGGGCGCCGGTGTCGCCTTTGACGGTGCCGGCAACGGTGACGGGCTGGCGGTCCGAACCGCCACTCCCGCACCCGGCGACGAACAGGGCCGCGGCGAGCACCGCGGCGGCGATCAGATGCAAGGTTGAGCAGCGAAACATCACACCACCCCTTCACGGCTCGTTGATGGTGAGCCAACATCCCTCGGCGGCGTAAACATAGAGCCACAAGCCCTCGTAGGGGCGCAGGTCCTGGGCGACGACGTAGGCGCCGTTATAGCGGAAAAGCGAGCCCGCCAGGCCGGCGGCCCGCGCCTGCGGCATCGTCATCGCCGCGCCGTCGGCGACCTTGACCTGCACCGCCGACGCCGCCACCGTCTGGGTGAAGGGGTTGGCGATCTGCTGCCATCCCCGGCGCAAGTGCAGGCGATACTGGCCGCTCGGCAGCAGGCCGTGGGCGCTGACGGTGATGGGCACGCTCAGCTTGAGCCAGTACCCCAGCCCGGGCTCGATGGGCGGCGTGTTGGGGTAGAAGGCGTACGCCCCTGGCAGCGTCGGCGTCCAGCGGGCAAGCAGGGTCGCCCCCGGCGCCAGCCCCAGGAGGTCGGCCGCGTCGGACTGGTCCGGGCTGACCGGCAGCGACACCATGGCCATCCCTGCGCCGAAGGTGTGCTGCGCCGTGCCCGCCTGCAGGGGATAGGCCCGCAGCGCGAACACGTGGAACAGGAAGCCGGTGTTGACCTGGCGCAGGTTGGCGACGCCGGCGGTGGGCTGCAGCTCGATCGCGGTCTGCGCCAGAAAGTCGAGCGGGGCCGGCTCGTCCACCGCGAACACGCCGCGGATCACGCTGGCGGCCGCGGGCGGCGCGCCGCCGGGGCTGACGCTGACGCTGCCCGCGTCGCCGTCAACCACCACCCCGAAGTACTCGTTATAGGCGCCGCTGCCCGCGACCCCGTAGGGGAACCAGGACTGCGCGACCTGGTTGCCCGCCGCCAGCTCGACGGTGATGCGCTGCGCGCCCCCGATGTTGAAGAAGCTCGGCGCGAGGAACCCCTGGCCGCTCTGGATGGTGACGAGATCGCCCGCCTCCGGCAGGTAGAGGTCTCCGTCCCAGCCCATGAAGTGGAACTGGCCGGTGCCGTTCAGCGGCTGCTCGTCATCGGTCGTCGTCGTACGGTAGCAGTCGGCCTCCAGGTACACCGTCACATTGTCGGTCTGGGGCAGGGCGACGAGGTAGAGCTTCTCCCCCGGCCCACCGTCGGAGTCAAGGACGAATTGGCGGGCGAACCAGCTCGCAAACAGTGCGCCCTCGACTTCCGGCGCGGCGGCGGCGGCGAGTTCGCGCAGGCGCGCGACGTTGTCCGACAGCGGCGGCGCGACCGCGGGGTCGTATTCGGCGTAGTAAGCGGTGTTGAAATCGCGGAAGAAGCCCCGATTCTCGGCATAGACCTTGAGCCATGCGGCCTGGGCCATGCCGATGCGCCAGGGGGTCATGCCGCTGTAGCCCGACGCGGGGAAGAGGGTCGCACCGGCGAGCGGGCGCTGGTTGAGCAGGTCGTAGAACGGCAGCAGGTAGTATGGTTCCCCCGCCAGATCGAAGGTCGCGTCCACCTGCAGGTGCGCGACCAGCGCCACCGCGCGGGCGAAGCCGGTCTCCCACGCCTCGGGCGCCAGGAAGAGGTCGTCGTGGAACGCGCGCACGATGAGCGAGGCGAGGACGAAGGTGTCGCGCGAGAAGTCCTGGATCGGCGGCAGGCGGATCTCGTTGACGGCGGGGAGGTAGACGCCGCCGAGGATGTCCTGGAGCGCGGGGTCGCTGACGATGGTGACGGTGATGGTCGAGGCGGGATCGCCGTAGATGGAGCGGATCATGGGATAGACGGAATTGACGTAGGCGGAGAGTCGCTGGCGATCGGCGCTGGTCCAGCCGGAATAGGTGAAGGTGATGCTGCCGCCGCCGAACTGCCGTCCCGCGCGGCCGGTGGCGCGCGGCCGATAGGCGCGCCCGCGCACCGTCAGCACCACCGTGCGATCCCAGCGCGGGCGCCAGGCCGAATCGAGGCGGCCGCGGCGCTGCAAGTATGCGGCGTAGGCCGGCACGCGCGACCAGGTGGAGCCGCACGCGCGCCGGATGGCGGAGCCGAGGAGGCGGTCTCGCGGGCTGACGCGTGGCCGCGCCACGTTGATGACGAGGTGATTGGTGGTCCTGGGCGGCGAGGAGCGCGAGCGTGTGATCCTGCCCAGGATCAGCGGCGAGGAGGGCGCGGCGGTAAGGACGACCAGCGCTGCGGCGAGTGCGAGGACTGCTTTTCTGGCCATGACGTTCACTCCCTCGGCGGCAATGTGAGCATCCTCCGCTCGCGTGTCATGTTACGGGGCAACCCCAGCCGTGTCAAGGCAAGCGGCAAGACGGGTGTGACCGGGGAAAGTTGGGATCGGTCGCGAGAACCTGTAGGGGCGCACGGCGTGCGCCCCCTTCACGGCGGCTAGGTGTTGGCCGCTGGCTAGGCGGCTAGTAGCCGCCGCCATCCCGGCCCGACGAAGTCGGGACCTAGGGACGTGGCGGTCGCTTGCGACCTAGCCACCGAGGGCTATGCCCGCTCCCCCGCCGACGCCGCCAGCGACTTCGTGAACGGATGATCGCAGATCCCCCGGTCGGTGATGATGGCGGTGACCAAGCCGTGGGGAGTGACGTCGAAGGCGGGATTGAAGATCGCCGCCCCTTCGGGGGTGACGCGCACGCCGGCGATGGTGGAGACTTCCTCGGCGCCACGCTCCTCGATGGGAATATCCTCACCGCCGGCGAGGGTGAGATCCACCGTGGACCTGGGCGCGGCGACGTAGAAGGGGATGCCATGCTGGCACGCGAGCACGGCCAGGGCGTAGGTGCCGATCTTGTTGGCGACATCGCCGTTGGCGGTGATGCGATCGGCGCCGACCACCACCAGGTCCACCATGCCTTTCTGCATGCACCAGCCGGCAGCGGAGTCCGCGATCACCGTCGTCGCAACGCCTTCCCCTACCAGCTCCCAGGCGGTGAGGCGCGCGCCCTGGAGCAGCGGCCGCGTCTCGTCCACCAGCGCCCGGACTTGCCGGCCCTGGCGGTGGGCCGAACGGATGACCCCGAGCGCGGTGCCATAGCCCGCGGTGGCCAGCGCGCCGGCGTTGCAGTGGGTGAGGACGGTGGCGCCCTGCGGCACGAGCT
>DATLAK010000046.1 GCA_035527535.1 Armatimonadota bacterium | reverse complement strand
CGAACCAACCGACCCCCGGCCCATCATGCGGCGGCTCTGGCAGATGTCAGGGATCGACGCGCCCACGGTCCTCGGCCGCGCTGGCGTCCATGAGGACGACGACCCGATCCGCTACAGCCGCCTCCGCCGCGTGCTGTCGGGCTACCTCCACGGCACCGCCCAGGAGGTCGGCGAGCTGCTGACCGCCTTGGGGCTGCATCCGGGGAGCCCGATCAGGGGCGAATACGTCAGGGTCTATCTGCGGTGGGCCAATGCCCATGCGCTGGGCATTCTCGCCCGCGACCATGGGGTGATTCTGTGAGTATCGTCTACATCGGCATCGACCCCGGCGGTCATGGCGCGGTCGTCGGGCTGCCGTGGTCGGGCTCGCACGCTGGCACGCCGATCGCCGTCAGGGCGGACGGGCCGGTGGGCTACCAGCGGGGCGCATTGAAAGCGGGGCTCACCGTCCCGCTCTACCTGGACGCCCTCCGCACCGTCGCCCACGGGTGCCAGGTCGGCGGGGTGCTGGTCGAGATGCCGTCTACCCGGCCCGGCGAATCGGCCAGCTCTGGGCAGCGGTCGGGGATGCACGTTGGCGCGTGGCTCGGCCTGCTGTCGGCGCTCGGGTGGCCGCACGAGATCATCCGGGCGCAGGCGTGGCGGCGGCTGGCGGGGATCGTGGTGGCGAAAGGGGGCGACCCGAAGGCCGCGACCCTCGCTGCCGTGATGGCCCGCGTCCCCGACCTCGACCTGATGCCCGGCGCCGTCCGCACCCCTCACGACGGGATCGCCGATGCCGCGGGGCTGGCGTTGGCGGCGCGTGGGCGGTTTGGCTGATTCATACTTTTGTGTTGCGCTGGCGCAAGGGTGAGCATATAGGAATGGGGCGGCGGCGATGATGCCCCGCCTGAATGGAGACAGCATGACCCTGACCCGCAACTACCACGGTGTCGCCCTCCGCAACCGGCCCGACCTGTTCGTGAGCGAGGCGCTCGCCCTCACCTGCGCTGCCCGGTGCGAGCGCCCCCACCGCGTCGTCATGGGCGCCGATGGTCAGTTCCTCGTCGTCGTCAACGCTGACGCCATGCGGCTGGCCCGCGCTGGCTTCGAGGTGCGGGCGTGAGCGACCGAACCCCCGTCACCCCTGAGCGGCCCGTGTGGGTCACCAAGTACGCCCTGGGCGGCGGGATTCAGCGCCACGACGACGGGCTGATCGTCGCGGATGGGACGGCGCCCTACTTCCGGCTCCACAAGTTCGGGGGCTACTTCATCCTCGGGCGCGATGCGTTTGTGTCCGAAGCCGAGGCCCGCGCTGATGTCGTGCGGCGGGCTGAGGCCAAGATCAAGAGCATCGAAAAGCAGGCGGCCAAGTTGCGCGCATTGATCGCCAGCAACGGCGGGGAGGTGTCGTCGTGACCCGCGCCCGCGACTTCGCCCACATCCTCGCCCTGCTGATGCTGCCCCCCGCCCTCTGCGTCGGGCCGACCTGGCTGGCGATGGCGATGGGGTGGTGATGGGGCCGGTCCCGCTTTTCGTTGAGCTGTGCGCAGGCACGGCGGCCCTGTCGCTCCGTCTCCAGCAACGCAAGGCCAAGCCCCCGGTGTCTCGGATGGGCTCGAAGTCGGGCTACGCAGACGCAATCCTCCGGGTGCTGGGGCTGCACGCGGGGCAGAAGGCCGACCACTACCTTCTTTGCGAGCCCGATGCCGGCTGCCGACTGCTCCTTGAAGCATACCGGGATCGCGCGCTGGCCCTCGCGGCTGCCGATATCATCCGGTCATGGGCCGATGAGGAGCCCCGCGCGCTGTGGGAGCGCCTGAGAGCCGAGGGGCCGCCAGTCTGCCCGCCTGCTGATGCGCGGGAGGTGGCGCGGTGGGTGGTGCGCTCAATGTGGAGTTATGAGCAGGGCAATATCCGAACCGGATTCGTCGGCCCCGGCGACCGGCGACAAGACACGACCGCGACCGCGGCCAAGATCGCCCGGCTACAAGGACTCCCCGCCACCATCGCCGACGACGCCCGCCCCATCGAGCCGGGCACTCTGCCGCCGGGGACGGTGGTGTACGCTGATGTCCCGTACCAGGGGACCACCGGCTATGCCCACCTGTTCCCCCGCGAAGAGTGGCTGCCGGTGGTTCGCCGCTGGGCCGAGGCCGGCGCCATCGTCTGCATCTCCGAGGCCGAGCCCATCCCTGAGCTGGTCGCCGATGGCTGGCACGCGGTGGAGATCACCGGGGCGAGAGTGGGCCAGGCGCGCACATTCTCAAAACAAAAGTGCGAATGGCTGACGCTGAACCGGCCGCCCGCTTGGACGGTGCCGGTGCAGACGGGGCTTTTCGGATGACCCGCGCCACCCCCGCCTCCATCGTCCTCCTGCAACCCCTCGACTGCGGCGGCTACGTCGCGCCCATCGGTGCCCATCTGTGGGCGTGGGAGACGGACGCAGCGTGGCTTGTGCTGTTCCACGGGGTTGAGATCGTGGCCCCGAAGGCTGCGGCCCGGCGCTTCGTCGTCGGCGTTGATGCGGTCGAAGTCAAGGCCAGCGCGAGAGACGAAGAATACAACGAGGTGAAGACGTGACCAACGACTGGCAGGACCGATGCGCCCTCATCCATGGCCCCTATGAGCAGACGCTTGAGACGGTCGAAGCGATGGGCGGCGCTGACCTTGTGGCCTTCTCGCCTCCGTATTGTGACGCTCGTACCTACGGAATGGGCGTGTCATGGGATGACGCCGACTATGCGCGCCTCGGTGACTTCGTGTTCCGGGCGCTCAAGCCAGGTGGTCACGCGCTCGTCAACGTGGACGCGCCAGTCAGGGAGTGGCGGCCGGGGTTCGGGACCGAGCGCGGCTTTCACCCGTGGCGCATGATGCTTGACTGGGCTGAGCGCGTCGGGTTCCGGGTGCCGGATCGGCTGGCGTTTGGGCGTGACGGGACGCCGGGCGCATACGTCGGGCGCTTCCGAAACGACTGGGAGCCCCTGCTGTGGTTTCAGCGCCCCGGGGGGGGTGGGTGGTTTGAGAAGGAATCGATCGCCTCGGAGTCCACAGATGGGGCCTATATCGGAGGAAGCGGGACAAATCGACGCAACGACGGGACAGTCAATGTGCGGCAGGTTTCGGGGTGGGCAGCGGAGAATGGAAAAACGCAGCCCGGTACTCTTTGGGCATATGGAAAAGCGGGGGCCGGACAAACCGGCGCCCCCGACGTCGAAGCCCAAGGCCACCCCGCACGATGGCCCTACAGGCTCGCCAGCGACATCGTGCGGTGCTTCTGCCCGCCCGGTGGGCTGGTGGTCGATCCCTTCGTCGGCGCTGGCACAACGGCTGCCGCGGCCCTCGACCACGGCCGGCGCTTCGTCGGCGGTGACCTCGGCAGCAGGCAGGACCATGAACAGAACCGGGCGCGCGGCCTCGACCCCGTGCCGTGGGTTGAGGTGACACGTCGCGTGCTGACCGAGCGGTATCGGCAGCAGTCGCTTTTCGGATGACCCTTGCCGCGCCCGATTGACGGGATAGCGGACACCGCCCCCAATGAGGGGGCTCCAACACGCCCGATACAGGGCAGGAGTGCTGCATGTTTCTGTATGATTTCAAGGTTCACGAGAACCAGATCGCGCGCGTCTATGCGAAGAATACCGAGCGCGGCTGCATGATCACGACCGTCCTGTTCGACGGCGGCACCATGGGCAAACCCGTCCAGGTGGCCGTCAACACCGACTCGGTTTGGCTTCCGGGCCACATGGGCGTCCCGCAGGATGGAGACGAGCCGGGCGACATTCGCCCGATCTCCGGGGCCGCCCTTCGGATCGTCGAGGCCCGCACGGGCACGGTCCAGCTCCACGAAAAGGCCCGCATGATCTCGGCCACGGTCGAGGGCCACCCCGCCGTGCTGCCCGTCGTCGGGTTCCACGTCGTCTGGCCGACCTACTCTGATGGGAAGCCCCATCCCAAGGCGGGTCAGACCTATGTGACCCTGCCGGGCATGGGCTCCCGCATCGTCGATCAGACCCCCGAAGAGGTCCAGGCGCTGTGGGATGCCGCCGAGCCCTTCGGGTTCACGGTCCACGCGGGGCCGATGCACCCGGCGCTCGCGGACGCTGAGCACCACGACAAGTAGACCGGCATCCCCTACAGCATTGAGCCCCGGTCGCAAGGCCGGGGCTCTTTCGTTTGCGCGGCTGGCTCAGTTGACCGGCAGCTTGTGGGCCAGGTCGAGGCGGATCCGGTCGGCATAGGCGCTCGTCTCTTCCATCACGGCGCGCCGGGTTTCAACCTCCGCCACGTTGTCGAGCACTTCGATCAGCGGGGCCAACTCGCGCAGCGCGGCCGACAGGGCGGGCAGGTCGAGGCAGAGGATGAACCCGCACTCCCCGGCGATCGTCGTCTCGATCGCGAACCGGTGGCCCCGGACCTCGCCGCCGTTCCGGATCGCAACCCCGTTGGTGTCCATGTCGCCCGCGACGGTGGTGGAATGAGTGAATCCATCGTTCACCTCGTCGTCGCTGAACTCAGCGGGGATGCACTTGCCGTCCTGCCAGATGTAGTCGCTCATGGGGCTCCTTCGCGCGTCGCGCTACTGGCCCCTATCGCGCCTTGCGCCGAATGTGCAGATATTGAGTTGCGCCATGCGTGGCAGACGATACAGGCCCCTTGCCGGGCAACCGGCGCAACATCGTGTCTCTCCTGGTTGGTGGCCCATGCCACCCCTCCCCGGTTGATCCCCGGGGGGGTCGCCAGGGGAAGGCGCAGCGAACCACAGGATTGAGAACATGACGACGACCGCAGCCCCGATGGGGCAGGACTCCGCACGCGCCCAGATCTTGGGCGATGGGTCGAACCAGTGAGCGCCCGCGACGACGGGCCGGCCGCTGCTCAGGTCCAACTCCGGTACTACCAAGAGGAGGCGTTCGCCGCCGTCCGGTATGACTTCAGCATGGGCGGGCTTGCCGCGCTGCTGGTGCTCGCCACGGGCTGCGGCAAGACCATGACAGCCCTGTCCATGGCGGCGGCCACTGTGAGGCGTGGGGGCCGGGTGCTGTGGGTGGCCCATCGCTCCGAGCTGGTGAATCAGCCCCTTGAGGCGTGGCGGGGGCTGGCGCAGTTCCACGGGGCCGGCGAGGCGGGGATCGTCCAGGGCGGGACCGATGATGTCGGGGCCGCCGTCATCTTCGCCAGCACCGGGACCATCGCACGCGGGGCGACCGAGGAGGGTGGGCGGTTGGGGCGCATCTTCGACGGAGCGGATTCGCCGATTCGCATGGTGGTCATTGACGAGTGCCTGCCCGCCGGGACGCCGAT
>DATLAK010000045.1 GCA_035527535.1 Armatimonadota bacterium | reverse complement strand
AGATCGTTGCGACCAGCCGCCCCAACGTCAACCACCGCGACGCGCCCGGGGTGAGGGACGTGATCGCGGTGTTGCGCGACGGCGCCGGTGAGCTGGTGCCGGACGGCACACCGGTCGAGGTCACGGCGGACGCGGGCGACGTCCCACGCTATCACCGCACCCACCGCGGCGTGGTGACTGCGCAATGGCGGCCACAGGGCGCTCACGTCCCTAGGCCTGAAGGCCGGGATGGCGGCCCGAAGGGCCTAGCCAGCGAGGTGCGCGTCACCGCCCGCTCCGGTGGCGTGACCGCCACCGTCGTGATCGCGCCGAACGCGACTGCTCCGGCGCCATAGCGCGTCGGCGGCGCCGCCGCGGGCGCGGGCGCGCCGCGGGGTTGGGGGCGGTCAATGTCTTCCCCGAGCGCGACGGCGTCGGCGCGGCGAAGACTCTCATGGTGCCGGCGGGGAGCCCGCCGTCGGCTGCCAGAGAAGCTGCGCCTGCTCCAGCGCCCTGACGAGCCGCACGCTGCCGTCAGCAAAGCTAACCACGTTGCGCCCATCGTGGCGCGGCGGGGAGAGCAGCGCCTCCGCGCCGCCCGCGCCGTTCCAGCCGAGGCTGCTCTCGAAGATGAGCACCGTTCGCGGCGGATCGCCGATGTCGCCAAGCGTCAGATTGCTGAGATCCCGGTTGTAGGCATAGCCGGAGCGCAGGTTGGGCGCTTCCGGGCAGACGAAGGTGCTGGCATCGCGGACGTAAGGCATCAAACTATCCGACCACGTTTCGGCGGGCGGCAGCTTGTCGTCGTGGTCCCGCGCATACATCAGCGCGCCCAATGACACCTGCTTCGCCTGGGAAAGACACGACGCCGTCGTCGCGGCTCCGCGCGCTCGGAGGAAGACCGGGTATAGCGTGGGGAGCACGAAGGCCAGTATCGCGACGGTGACCACGATGCCGACGCCGGAGAGCGCGACCCCGGCGATGGCCAGCCCCTGGCCGGAGAGCCGCCCCTGGCTGCGATTGACTTGACGCAGCGCGACGATCCCCAGGATGAGGCCGGGGAGGGCGAGGAGGCCGCCGCACAGCGCCAGGATGCCCACCACCAGGGAGGCGACGGCGAGGCCGCTGGTGCGCGGCGGGGACGCGGGCGCGCCCGGGGATGCGCCTCTCCCCCTGCACTTGGGACAGACTCGCTCGGACGGCAGTAACTGGTAACCGCAGACAGGGCACTGGTTCATGGTGACCCCCTCGCCGATATGCGGATCCATCGGGTTATGCGGCCCGGAAGGTCCCCGGGCGCGGCTGGCTTGCTACGGATTCGCCGATGCCCGCTCGCCCTCCTGCCGCCAGCGATGCGGTCAGGCGCCGTAGATCCAGTCCGCCGTCAGCCACAGGTGCTTGATGCGTGTGCGCAGGTGGGTGTAGGTCATGTGCAGCAGCCCGTCGCGACACTGGATGAGAGCGGGGTAGGAGAACTCGCCCTCGTCCTCGCGCTCGACCTCGCGCACGACGGAGAAGGTGTCGCCCTCGTCCTCGGATACCGCCAGCGCCAGGACGTTGCGCCCGCGCTCGATGGGGTTGAACGCCAACACCACCCGCCCGTCGGCGAGCTTGACCATGTCAATCGCGGCGCCGGGGTTGGGCAGGTCGGTGTGCACCGCGGTCTCCCAGGTGCGGCCGTTGTCGCGGGAGACGGTGCGGCCGACGCGGGTGTTGCCGTGGCGCGGGCGCAGCAGCGCCAGCAGGGAGCCGTCGGCGCGCTGAATCATCGTCGGGTGCTGGTCGGGCACCCCCGGCACCTCGCCGGTGTACGACCAGGTGTCGCCATCGTCCTCGGAGATGAGAAACAGGCTGTTGCCGGGGTAGTACTCGACGCCGATGATGGTATCGCCGTTTTCGAGATCGAGGGGCTTGGTGCGGAAGACGCAGCCCCACTCCGCGCGCAGCATGATGTCGTCGCCCCAGGTGCGGCCGAGGTCGGGGCTCAGCTTCATCTTCTGGTCCGCTGTGCCCCAGCACCCGCCCGACCCGGACGGGCCCGCGATCTCCCCGTGGATGGTGCCGTAGAACAGTTGCAGCCGACCGCGGCGGTTGACCCACAGGATGGGGTTGCCCTCCGGCTTGCCGGGGGTGTCGGCCACGATCTGGGGCGGCCGGCTCCAGGCGCCGCCGGGCGACTTGCGGGCGGTCACCACCGCCGCGTCGGGGCGCGCCTCGTCCTCGCCCGCGTACCACGCCGACAGCAGGTCGCCGTCCGGCAGCTCGACGATCACCGAGCAGTGGCATCGCGGGAGGCGCTCAGTCGGTTCGTGCACCCAATCCCATTCGAACACGCAAGCCTCCGCTGACGTTGATGGTGTCAGGTACACGGTAATTACTACCGCGCCTGCAGCTTGCGGGCGGTGGCGACGGAGCCGATGCGCCGGTCGGTGCCGATGTGGTAGCCGAGGATGGGGTCGTCCTTGCCCGTTTCCTTGACCCGCCGCTCGACCCATGCCATCATGCGCGCGCGCAGCGTGTCCACGATCTGCGGCTCCTGCGCCGCGAGGTTGTGAAGCTCCAGCGGATCCAGCACCAGGTTGTACAGCTCCAGCGGCGGCTTGTGGTGGAAGTCCGGCTCCAGCGCCTCGATCAGCTTCCACTCGGGCGTGCGCCAGCCGCGCTTGCGCATCCACGTGCACTCGCTGATGTAGAACTCCGAGCGATACTCCGCCGCCTCCCCGCGCATCATCGGCATCAGGCTGCGACCGTCAAAGGGGAGCTTGCGGGCCTTGCCCAGCTTCAGCAGCTCCACCAGCGTGGGCACGATATCCTCCAGCAGCGCGGTGCCCGGAACGCGCAGCCCCTGCGGCAGCACCCCCGGCCACGACAACACCAGCGGCACCATCAGCGTCGGCTCGTAGGTCCCGTGGTGATCGAAATAGCAGTCGTGCTCGTCCAGCGTCTCGCCGTGGTCGGAGGTGAAAACGATCAGCGTGTCGTCGGCAACCCCCAGTTCCCCCAGGCGCGTAAGCAGGCGCGCGATGCACGCGTCCATGTAGGCGATCTCGGCATCGTACTGGGCGAGGACATAGCTGATGTCGCGCACGCGCGGCGGCATCCACGACTTGAAGTAGTCGGCGAAAGGCTTGAACGCGAACGGCGGCTTCATGGTGTTGGGCAGCTTGCGGTCGCAGGGGTCGCCGGCGTAGAACATGGTGTCGAACGGCGGCGGCGGCAGGTAGGGCGAGTGCGGGTCCATGTGGCGCAAGAACAGCAGCCACGGCTGGCCGCTCCGGCTCGATTGCTCGAGCCACGGCAAAGCCTTGTCGTTGAGGTTCTCGGCCTTGCGCGCCGGACGGTCCTCCCACGAGCACCAGGCGGCGACCGGCTCGCAGTGGTCGAAGCCGCGGTAGAACGTGCCGTCGAAGCCGATGATGGCGGAGACGTACCCGTACTCGCGCAGGATCTCGGGCAAAGTCGGTTGGGCAGGGTCGAGGGGCTCTTTGGCGCGCAGGCTCACCTGCCCGGTGGCCATGACGTCGCGCCCGGTGAGCATGCTCGAATACCCGGGCGTGGTGGGAACGTAGGCGCTGAACATGTTCTCGAACAGCACCCCGCGTTGGGCGAGGCGGTCGAGGTGGGGCGAGGTGAGACGGTGGTAGCCGTAGCAGCTCAGGTGGTCGCGGCGCAGGCTGTCAACGGCGAGCATCAGGATATTGGGGCGACGACGTGGCATGAGTCGTGTTCCTCCGTTCGGTCAATGTGGCACAGCCGCCCCCGGCTGTGCTCTCCATTTGACAGGTGGGGGGCGCCTGTCCCACAGTCAAACGCGCCGCGGCCCGCATGCCCGGAAGCACGCGTTCAGGTACCCGCGACTTTCCGCGGCGATGATGGCGCAGCGCGCCAACTCGTACTCGCCCGCGCCGATGATCTCGAGGTCAACCGGCCCCGTGTAGCGCGCGTCCACCAGCACCTTGACGTAGCCCGCAAGGTCAATCTCTCCGCGGCCGCAGGCTTGCAGCTCCGGCGCGCCCGGCTTGGGCCCGCGATCGGGGCAGTCGCGGATGTGCACGTGACGAATGCGAGTCACTACCTGGCGCAGCGCCTCCACGGGGTCCTCGCCGGCGCGGTAGATATGGCTGGGGTCCATGTCTATGCCGAACCCTGGCGAGTCTATCTCCGCCATCGCGCGCAGCGTGGTCGGGGTGCTGTAGATGGACTGCTTGACGTGGGCCTTGGCGCACAGGATGACGCCGTGGTCGGCGGCCAGGCGCGCCATCTTCGCCATCAGCTCGATCCGCAGCCGGAAATCCTCCTCGACATCGGACTTGCCGCCGGGGCCGATGTTGACCAGCGGGATGCCGAGGGCGGCCGCGGCCTCGAAACACGTGGTCAAGCGGGCCTCGTCGAGCGCCGCCTCCTCGATCGCCAGCAGCCTGAGGCCGTGTTCCTGCGCGAGGTCCCGGATGCGCGGAACGTCCACGCGCCAGGAATCGAGGTTAAGGTGCTCGCACATGCCCTTAATTGCCGACAGCTCGATGCCGTCGTAGCCGCACGCGGCGATGTGCGCCATCGCGGTCTCCAAGTCGAAACCGCCGAAGAGAACTGAGTTCGCACCCAGGGGAAACATACGGCCTCCTCGATAAGAGATGAACTGCGCAGGTGTCACCGAATCTCGTTGGTTGGTATGCCGCGCACCCTCATGTGGCACCCCGACTCGTCGGGGTGAATTGGCACCGCCTACGCGGCGCCCGCACACCCGGGGGCGGGTGTGCCACATTTCGCTTTGCCATCACAGGTCCACCACCGAGTGCGTCTCCCACGACTTGATGGCGGCCTCGATCACCTCTTGCGCGGCCAGCCCATCGGCCCCCGAGCCGTCCACCTGGTCCGGCTTGACGCCCTCGGTCAACTGCTCCAGC
This sequence comes from Armatimonadota bacterium, assembly GCA_035527535.1. Lineage (NCBI taxonomy): Bacteria > Bacillati > Armatimonadota > Armatimonadota bacterium. The sequence continues at coordinate 2,322 of DATLAK010000045.1, read as the reverse complement.
CAGCGGTGGATGCGCGACTGGAAGGTCTCGCCGAAGCCCATCATTCCGCCCAGGTAGTAGTAACTCTCCTTCTCGCGGGACTCGCGCGAGTACCAGGTGAGCACCTCGCAGGCCTCCTCCAACACGAAGCGGCCCTTGGAGCCGGTGACCTCGCAGCGCTCGAGGCCGAAGCCGCCGCCGGCGTCATAGCTGCCGGTGAGATGACCCACCACGTTGTTGGCGAACAGCATGTTGACCTGGGCGTTGGACCAGATGGTGCGCCCCTCGCCCTTCATCAGGAAGGCGTGCACGCTCTTGACCGGGCCGCAGAAATAGCGCATGACATCAATCGAGTGCGGGTGCAGCGCACGCAGGTGGAACCAGGGCGAGCTCTCCTTGCGGTTGTTGATCCACATCGTCATGTTGATGATATGCAGCTTGCCCAGCCGCCCGCCGTCAACCCACTCACGCGCGCGCCGGGCGGCGGGGGTGAAGCGATGGTTGAGGTCAATGGCGTAGGGCAGGTTCTTCTCCTTCGCCAGCGCCACCATCTCGCGCCCCTTTTCGATCTCGTTGGAGATCGGCTTCTCCCCCAGGGTGGGGATGCCGGCGCTCAGCAGCTCCACCGTCGGCTGGTAGTGATCGCCGCCGTTCTCGACGCCGGCGGTGCACATGCTGGCGGCGTCAATCTCGATGCCGCCGGCGAGCAGGTCCCTAACGCTGTAGAACGCCGGAGCCCCGTACTTCTCGGCGGCGGCGTTGGCGCGCTCAGGGATGATGTCGCACACAGCGACGATTTCCGCCAGCGGATCGTCTTGGTAGACCCGGGCGTGGAGGTTGCCCACATTGCCCAGGCCGACAATCGCAATCTTCAGTGCCACCTTTGCTCTCTCCATTCTGCGCAGTCACGCGTCAGGTGGCTAGGCTTCAGCCACCACGGCGGTCGCGGAGCGACCTAGCCGCCGCAGGCTCGCGCGCGCACTCGCGGGTTGGGAATACAGCAGAATTCGCCCGCTGCCGGTGCGGTTCCTGCTGCGCGGGGGCCAACGGGCGCAAGCCGCGCGCGCGGCCGCATGTCGTCTTCCACCGCCGGGGCGCGAACGCCTGCCGGCAGGGGGCACCGGCGGCGCGGCGAACACAGGTCCTCATGACGCACATGGCTCGCAAGGCCGTGGCTTTCCTTCAGCGCGCCCTCGCGGCGCCTGCGCGGGCACTGACCCCGGCAGTGATCGCGTGTGCGATCATCACGTCGGCCGCGGGGTGTTCGGTGGTGCGGGATTACCGGTCACGCGTGGGCGCTGAGGACGCGTTCGCTGACGGGGCACGGGCGGCCGAGCGCGGCGATCTGGCGACCGCCGACCGCAGCTTCGCCCGGGCGCTGCGGCTGGAGAGCGATTCCGCCAGCCTGCGCGCGCGTATCGGCATGGCATACATGCGGATGGAGCCGCCGCGACCGGACCGGGCGCTGCCGCACCTGCGCCGCAGCCTGGAGGTGAACCCGAACCAACCCTTCGTCGTGTACCAGGACGCGATCCTGGCTGCCGCTCAGCTTGGCCGCGACCCCTGGGCGCGGCAAGTCGTGCACCGAGCCTACCGGCGGTTCTATGACAATGCGCTCGCGCTTAACGACATCGGTTACCTGCTGGCCGACGCCGACAAGCTGACGCGCGAAGCTCTGCCGCTGATCGAGCGGGCGGTGGAGCTGGAGCCCAAGCGCGGCATCATCATTGACAGCCTCGGGTGGGCGCACTATCGCCTCGGCGATCAGCGGCGCGCTGCCGGGCTGCTGGAGCGGGCGTGCGAGCTTGCGCCGGACAACGCGGAAATCGAGTATCACCTGGGCGTCATCTACGCCGACCTCGGTCGCACCGAGGATGCGCGGCGGCAGTTTCGCCGCGCGCTCGACCTCGCCCCCGGGTTCGCTCCTGCGGGAGCGGCACTGAGGGCGCTCGACGAACGGTAGTCCCGATGCAAAGCATGCTCAGACCATGCCGCCGTTAGTCCGGGGGGAGGTCATCCCCCAGGAGCCCGTAGGCGCCGAAGCCGCCGGGGTAGCGGTCGCGGAGCGACCTCGCCACTCCGTGCTTGGGCGGTCAGGACCATCCACCGCGTGGGCTGCGCCCGGGTCCTATCGGGACGGGTGAGAGTAAGTCGGGTCGAGCCGCACCCCGCAGCCGTGTCACCCTCACCCAACCTTCCCCTTGAAGCTTATCATCACCCACATCGCGCTCAACAGGGCGGGGGCAAAGCATGATTATGCCTTGCAGCACATGAACTGGGCGCGACCTCCCATGGAGGTCGCGAGTTCCCCGCGCCCCGACCTGTCGGGGCGCGCCCAGTAGG
>DATLAK010000044.1 GCA_035527535.1 Armatimonadota bacterium | reverse complement strand
CTATCCGAAGAACCGACCGACTGTCATCCCGAGCGGCAACGAGGGATCTCGTTCCGAACCGAGATTCCTCACGGAGCTTGCCCTGAGCAGGGGCAGATTCCTCGTTGCGCTCGGAATGACGGCATGCGAAGGGTTCGGAATGACATGCCCGTGGAGTGTGAGTTTTAGGATAGGTTCTATGTCACCCTGAGCGTTAGCGAAGGGTATTGGCAAGGGAGTCATCGCCATGATCAATCATGAGGAGCAGGAATTCGAGGCACGGCTGCGCGCGCTGCCGACCGCGGCGCCGCCCGAGGCGGTGCGCGAGCGCGTATTGCGCGCGGCCGCCGCCCGGGCGACGCGGCGAACGTGGGCGCGACCGCTCGCCTACGCGCTGTGCCTGCTGGGCTTGATCGCCCTCGACCTGGGGATAGATCGCGCCCAGTCGGCGCGGCTGGCGCGACTGACGGGCAACGTGGGCATCTCGGCGGCGAGCGGCGAGGCAAGCGCAGACGCGCTGGCGGCGTTCCGCCAGCGCCAGGCGATACTCGCAGCGATGCCGGAGCAGGAGGACATGCTATGAGCGACCGCGACGAGTCTGCCGCGAGCCGTTTCCCGACCTTCCGGGCGGCTCCGCGATGGCTGCTTGGATTGCCGTGGCACACGGCGCACGGCGTGGCCTGGTTGTGGCGCAAGACCTGGCGCTACACGGCCGCGCTGCTGGCGCTGCTCATTCTCGCCCACATTGTGCTCAACGTCGTGGCGAGCCGGCGATTGGGGCGAGAGCTGGCCCGGCTGCGCGCCGAGGGCGCGCCGCTGACGCCGGCGGAGGCCGCGCCGCCGAAGATTCCGGACTCGGAGAACGCCGCCGTGCTTTACCAGAAGGCGTTCAATGGGCTGGCGAACGAGGAGGATACGCTTTTCTTGCGGAGGGCTTTGTACAATGGGCCCTGGCGGTTCTCGGGACAGCCGGGAAAGGGGCTGCCGCCGCCATCGCAAGCCGAGATCGAGGCGTTCTTGGCCCAACATGAGGGTGACTTCCGGCTGCTCAGAGAGGCTTCTCTGCGCCCCGCGTGCCGCTTCCCGGTCGAGTGGGAGAAGGGCTTCGAGGCGCTGCTCCCCCATTTGGGACAAGCGCGCAACGCGACTCGCTTCCTGGTCGCGAAGGCGCTGGTGGACGCCCGCGACGGGCGCGCAGGCGCGGCGCTCGATGACCTGGGGACCGCGATTCGCATGTCAAATCACATGAGCGCCGAGCCGACGCTGATCGCGCAGCTCGTTCGCGTCTCGTGCATCGCTATCGTGTCCGCTGGTCTCCCCGAGGTCCTGGAGAAAGCCCCGCCGACGGCGCAGGAGAGCCGCGCATTCTACGACCTGCTGGGCCAGGTGGACATGACCGGCTCGTGGCTGCACGGCATGGAGGGAGAGCGAGCCATGGGGCTGTGGGGCTTCGATTACGTGCGCCGGAGTCCGGACAACTTCATGGTGATGTTCTCGATGTCAGGAGTGAACCGGGGCCCAGCATGGGCGCGACGGCACAGGTTCGCGCTGCGGGCGCTTTTCCCCCTTGCGCGTGTGGTGTGGATGCCATTCCTGAAGCTCGATGAAACGTACTTCATACGGGGCTGGGAGGAGACAATGCCGCTCCACAAGAAACTCTCTCGGGACAGCCGAGCGGATTTCGTTCGGCTTGAGGAAACGATAAGGGACCGCTTCCCGCGATACGCGATCTGGACGCGGGCGTTCTTCCCGGTTTTCAGTCGCGCGTCGGAGGCGCGTGACAGGGGGATTGCATTGATCGGGATGATGCAGGCGGCGCTGGCGCTGCGGGCCTACCAGGTCGAGCACGGCGAATACCCAACTTCTCTGGCTCAATTGAAAGCCCGCGGCGGCTGGGCGATCCCGGATGATCCGTTCTCCGGCAAGCCCTTCATCTACCGACCCGATGTGGCCCAGCCCGCCCGTCCTGAGCCTGTCGAAGGGCCCTCGGCTGGGAATGGGCAGCCACCAAGGGCCACTCCTGCACATGCAGGCGCAGGCTACCTCATCTACAGCGTCGGGCCCGACGGCAAGGACGATGGGGGGCTTGATAACGTCACCGCTCTTGAGCGGAATCGAGGCCAGCGCGGATCGGAAGTCACCTACGACTACCCCCTCCGCATGAAGCGGTGACGAGGGGCGGCAGGCCGGCCTTCATCGGCACGGGTGTGACTCTTTATGGTGGGGCAGGCGTCCTCGCCTGCCAACCTCTCGCAGCCGAGACGGCTGCGCTACCAGGCATGTCTTGTGCATTCCCACTTCTGGAGTCACACCCATCGGCACGTGCGGCGGCCGGGCGTCGCGGGGCGGCAGCATCGCCCGCGGCCGGGTCCCCCCTACGGCGCTTGCTCCTTGGCCAGGTACGCCTGGTAGGCGGCGCTGTCGAGCAGGTCCTCCGCCTCCGACGCGTCGCTGAGCTGGACCTTGAAAAGCCAGCCCTCGCCGTATGGATCCTTGTTCACCGTCTCGGGCGCATCCACCAGGGCCTCGTTGATTTCCGTCACCTCGCCGCTCACCGGGCTATTGACATCGCTGACGGCCTTGACCGACTCCACCTGCCCGCAAGGCGCGCCCGCGGTGACGTCGTCCCCCACCTCGGGCAGCTCGACGTACACCAGATCTCCCATCTGGTCCTGAGCGTAGTGGGTGACGCCAATGGTGGCTGTTTCGCCCTCTATGCGCGCCCATTGGTGAGTGCTGGTGTATCTCAGATCGCCAGGGTACATAACTACCTCCTTGTGGTGAGCTCCGCGCAGTTTTCGTCGGCGGCCACGGCTTGACCTGCCGCCGGTAGTTTTTCCTGCTCGCGGGTGTGCGCAGTTCGGATCACCCGCCCCCAGACCCGACGGCGGGGTCGGCCGGCGATTCCCGCCGCGCCCAGGAGACCGCTGACGCATGGGGCCCCTTCCAGGTGCGCCTGCGATATGGTAGCATGCAGGGGACATGAGATCGTGGAAGAGGGCCGAAGCATGAGCCAAGTCACGCGCTGGATCGTCGCCGGCGGCGTGGTTGCGGCGATACTCGGCCTGGGGGCCACCGGCTGCCGGCGACAGCCGCCCGCCCCCGAGGTCACGCCGCCTGAGGAGGTGAGCACCGTGGGAGAGCGCTTTGCCGTCACCAGCCCCGCCTTCGCGGAAGGCGCGCGCATACCCGCCCGCTACACCGCCGATGGGGCCGACGTCTCCCCGCCGCTGTCGTGGCGGGGCGCGCCCGAGGGCGCCGTCTCGCTCGCCCTGATCGTGGACGACCCCGACGCCCCGCGCGGCACGTGGACGCACTGGGTGCTCTACGACTTGCCCGCGGCGCGCACCGCCTTGCCCGAGGGCGTCGCCACCCAGGAGACGCTGTCGGACCTCGGCGGGGCCAAGCAGGGGCTCAACGATTTCCGCAAGGTCGGCTACGGCGGGCCGGCGCCGCCGCCGGGGCCGGCGCACCACTATCGGTTCACGCTCTACGCGCTCGACGCGCCGCTCGACTTGCCCCTGCGGGCGAGGGCGGCCGACGTGGAGCGGGCGATGCAGCCGCACCTCCTGGGGCAGGCGCGGCTGGTGGGAACGTATTCCCGCTGAGGCGCGCAGCAGATGTGCGGACGATGAGCCACGGGGCAAGAGGTAATCCCCCACCGGCGTGGAAATCGAATCACGCGGCGAGGCGTCCCTGTCCTCTCTGACTGTCGAGCAGACGGCAGCTGGTTCAGCGGACGAAGCGCTAGGCGGTCGGTGACCGCGACTATAGGGTTCCGCTGGGACGGAACGAGAGGAGAGGGCACGTGCCCAACAAGACGCTGTATGTAGGGAACTTCCCCTACGACACCACGGAGGCGGACGTGCGGCAGATGTTCGAGAAGTTCGAGCCGCTGACCGAGGTGCGCATGATGGGCAACCGAGGGTTCGCCTTCGTCGAGCTCGATGAACAGAACGCCGACGGTGCCATTGCCGAACTGAATGGGCAGGACTTTCGCGGTCGCCCGCTGACTGTCAATGAGGCGCGTCCGCGCGAGCGCAGCGGCGGCGGCGAGCGCAGCGGCGGCGGCGGGCGCAGCGGGGGCGGTGGCTTCGGCGGCGGTGGCGGGTTCGGTGGCGGTGGCGGTGGTGGCCGCGGCGGTCGCGGGGGCGGCGGGGGCGGCGGCGGGCGTGGTGGCCGAGAGCGGCGCTGGTAGCCCGCCACCCGACGCTGCAGCTACATAACATGCCATGTCGCAGGCGGCCCTGATAGACCGGGGCCGCCTGCTGTTTTTTCCTCGACGAGACCAGGGCGGTCGCAACCGTATAGGTATGCAGGTCTCGGCGCGTAGGGTGCTCTGCCCCACGCTCACGCCCCGAGGTCCGTCAGTCCCCGGTCAGCTTCTCCAGCGGCTCGACATTGCCGAACGTCGGCGGCGCCGCGTGCGCCGTCGCCGCCCAACGCACGGCATTGGTGATGACGCGGAGTACGTTGGCGTCGTGATAGATGGGGAGCGTCTCGTGCCCGGGCCGGAAGTAGAAGATCTTGCCGCGGCCGCGATTGAAGCAGCAGCCGCTGCGGAAGACCTCGCCCCCGGCAAACCAGCTCACGAACACCAGCGCGTCGGGCGCCGGGATGTCGAAGGGCTCGCCGTACATCTCGGTGTGGGGCAGCTCGAAGTACTCCCCCAGCCCCCCGGCGATGGGGTGGCTGCGGTCCACCACCCACAGGCGCTCCTTCTCACCCGCCTCGCGCCAGCGCAGGTTGCACGTGGTGCCGGTCAACGCGCGAAAGATCTTCGAGAAGTGCCCCGAGTGCAGCACGATCAGCCCCATGCCGTCCAGCACCCGCGCCTGCACCCGCGCCACGATATCGTCCTGCACCTCTCGGTGCGCAGTATGCCCCCACCACGTCAAGACATCGGTGGCGGCCAGCACCTGCTCCGTCAGGCCATGCTCCGGCTCGTCGAGGGTCGCGGTGCGCACCTCGAAGCCCTCCTGCCCGCGCAAATGCTCCGCGATGGCCCCGTGCATCCCCCGCGGGTAGATGGCGGCGATGTCCGCGCTCTTGCGCTCGTGGCGAAACTCGTTCCACACCGTGACGCGAATCGGCTTGCTCATGCTTCCAGGTCCTTTCTTCAGCTCAGACCACGCAGCGGAGACCGGCGCCCCTGGGACCCCATGGCGCAAAGCGCCGCGGAGTTCCGGCCGCGCCGCATCACCTCTATTGCGGGTGGTCGTGAGTCCCCCAATTCCATGGCCGGGGACGACCTCCTGCCGGCGCCTGCCCCGGCCGCGTCGCGAGGGAAACGGCGCGGGGGCTGTTCCCGCGAGAGCTGGTCGGGCAAAACCTGGAGCACGTGTTCGACGGCCGGCGGGAACGGGCGGGGGCAGAGCCCCGGCCGTACGGAGCCACCGGTTGCGGCAGGGCCGGCGCGGGCGCACAACGAAACTGCTCTCCATGACTGTCAACCGCCTGACTTCCACGGCGCTGCGCGCCGAAGGTGAAAGGGGAACTGCACACCGATGCCCGACGGCAAGATCATCCACGTCATCTGCAACACCCACTGGGATCGCGAGTGGGTCTATCCCTTCCGCGAGACGCAGCTGCTGCTGGTCGAGTTCATGGATCATCTCCTGGATCTGCTCGAGCAGCGGCCTGACTACCATTCGTTCCTGATGGACGCGCAGACCCTGTGCGTGGAGGACTACCTGGAGCTGCGGCCGGAGAACCGCGAGCGCATTGTCAAGCAGGTGCGCGCGGGGCGGCTGCTGATCGGGCCGTGGTATTCGCTGCCGGAGGAGTACATCGTCAACGGCGAATCGCTGGTGCGCAACCTGGTGGTGGGCCACCGGGTGGCGGAGGCGCTGGGCGGGCCGATGAAGCTCGGCTACACTCCCTTCTCCTACGGCCAGACGTCGCAGATGCCGCAGATCTACCACGGCTTCGGCATTGATACCATCGTCTTCTACCGCGGCATCAACACCCCGCACTCGGAGTTCGTGATGGAGGGACCGGACGGCTCGCGGCTGCTGGGGTGTCGCTTCGGCGCGCTGTCGCGGTTCAGCTTCTATTTCTATATCTACCGCATGGTGCGCTACGACAAGACGCGCGACGACTGGCGCTATGAATGGGACCGCGGCGCACTGCCCTTCCGCCTGTGCAATGAGCAGCACCCACGCGCGCACTACTACGTGGTTGACCCCGAGCGGAAACTCGACCTGCGCGAGTACATCCCGGAGCAGGTGCAGAAGCTGGTGCGCGACGAGTCACAGCATTTCACCACGCGCCATATCGCCTCCATGCAGGGGTTCGATTCCTCGGAGCCGGACCCGGTGGAGATTGACCTCATCGCCGAATGCCAGGCCCACCTGCCCAACGACACCATCAAGCAAAGCAGCCTGCTGGAGTACTTCGCGGGCATGCGCCAGGAGGTCAAGCACCCGTTTGTCATCCACGGCGAGAGCCGCGACCCCGGCGCGACCGGCAAGTGGACGCACCTGTTCGGCGATGTCATCGAGAGCCGCACCCGTACCAAGCGCGCCAACGCCCACGCCGAGACCTTGCTGCAGCGCAAGGCCGAGCCGTTCGCGGCGCTCGCCTGGACGCTGGGCGCGGAATACCTCAAGCCCGCCTTCGATATCGCGTGGCGGTACCTGCTGCACAACCATCCCCACGACACCATTTGCGGCGCCGGCGTGGACCAGATGGAGAAGGACATGGGGCACCGCTTCGACCAGTGCCGCATCATGTCTGAGGGGCTGATGCGGCGCGGCCTCCAGCACCTGCAGCGGCGGATCAACAACGACGACATTGATGTCTCGGAGGCGGTGCTGACGGTCTTCAACCCCTCGCCCTTCCCGCGGTCTGAAGTGGTGACGGTGCTGCTGGACCTGCCCGACGAATCGGGATACGAGGGCTTCGCCATCGTGGATCCCCAGGGGCACGAGGCGCCGTGGCAGGAGGTCGCGCGCTGGCCGCAGGGCACCCTCGTGCGCAACCTGCAAGACATCAGCCTGGAGCAGCGCGCAACCCGCATCCGGCTCCACCTGTGGGCGAAGCAGGTGCCCGCGCTCGGCTACAAGACCTACCACTTGCAGCGGCGCAGCAGCGAGCACCGTGCGCCGGGAAGCTTGGTCGTCGCCCACAACCTGATGGAGAACGAGCACCTGCAAGTGCGCGTCAACGACAATGGTACGCTGTCAGTCACCGACAAGCGGACGGGACATACCTACCACGGCTTGCACTACTTCGAGGATGGCGGCGAGGTCGGCCACTCGTGGGTGCACATGGCGCCCGCCCACGACGAGCTCATCACCAGCCACGGCGCGCCGGTCGAGGTCGCGCTGGAGCAGGAGGGGGCGCTGCTGGCGCGCTATCGGGTGCGGGTGCGAATGGAGATTCCCGCAGGGATCGAGACGCGCGACGACGGCGCGCATCGCGCCGCCGAGCGCAAGCCGCTGGTCATCGAATCATGGATTACCCTGCGCCGCGGGGCGCGCGCGGTGGACATCGTGACGCGCTTTGACAACCAGTGCCGCAACCACCGCCTGCGCGCGGTGTTCCCGACCGGCGTGGCGGCGAAGGTGTCGGCGGCAGAGGCGGCATTCGATGTCATTGAACGGCCGATTGATCGCACCCCCGACAGCCTCTACTACGAGCGCGACAACCCCATCTATCCCAATCATCGCTTCGTGGACGTGAGCGACGGCGAGGTCGGGGTGGCGATCATCAATGACGGGCTGCGCTCGTTCGAGGCGATTGACAGGCCCGAGCGCGCGGTGGCGATCACGCTCATGCGCGGGTTCGTGTTCTGCCAGTCGCCGGTCATAGATCGCTGGGACGTTTACCCCGAGATGACGCTGGCGCAGTCGCTGGGCGAGCACGAGTTCCGCTATGCGATCTACCCGCACGCCGGCACCTGGGAGCACGCGGGCGTGTATCGCGAGGCGGAGTCGCACAGCTTGCCGCTGGAGGTGGCGCAGGCGGGCAAGCACGGAGGCGATCTGCCCAAGGAGCTGAGCCTGCTGACGATCGAGCCGGAGGCGGTGGCCTTGAGCGCCCTCAAGCGCGCCGAGGATCGGGAGACGCTGGTCGCGCGCATCTACAACCCGACGGCACACGACGTGACCGCGACCCTGGCGGCGTACAAGCCCATCGCTTCGGCGGCCCTGCTCAACCTCAACGAGGAGGTGCAGGAGCACCTGACCCCTGACGGGAGCAAATTGTCGCTGCCGCTGAAGGCGAAGCAGATCGCAACCGTGGAGTTCACATTATAGGAGTCGTCCGCGGATCGCGCAGATGAACGCAGGGGATCTAACCCGCCTTCGCGCCCGGCAGGTGCGCGCGGAAGGAATCCCCCCTCGCGCCGTCGCAAGAATATGGTTCCGGCCCGGGGCCGTCGGGCTGCCCCGACTGGTGTGGGCGCACCGCCCGCCTTATCGCCGCATAACGACGCGGAGGACCTGCTCATGAGCATCACGGAGATCAAGTCGAGCGAGCTGGATGCGGAACAGTTCATCGCCGACAAGGCGGCGGAGATCGCGGCAACGGTCGGCGACGGGGTCGCGATCAACGCCCTGTCGGGCGGAGTGGACTCCTCGGCGGTGACCATGCTCGGCCACCGCGCGTTGGGCGACCGTCTGAGGACGTATTTCGTCGAGAATGGCCTGATGCGCGAAGGCGAACCCCAGCGCATTGTTGACCTTTTCGCGGGGTTGGGGGTGATAGTCGAGATCGTTGACGCGCGCGACCAGTTCTTCGCCGCGCTCAAAGGCGTAACCGACCCCGAGGAGAAGCGCGAAGCGATAACCCAGACCTTCTACCAGCATGTCTTCGGCAAGCTCGTGCGCGACAGCGGCGCGAAGTTCCTGCTCCAGGGAACGATTCTGACCGATGTGGATGAGACGGTGGCGGGCATCAAGCGCCAGCACAATGTCTTCGCGCAGCTCGGCATTGATCCCCAGGACGCGTTTGGCTACGCGATTATCGAGCCGTTGGTGCAGTTGCGCAAGGACGGCGTGCGCAAGGTCGCCGCGGCACTGAAGCTGCCGGAATCGGTGTCCAACCGCAAACCGTTCCCGGGGCCGGCGCTGGCCGCGCGCGTCGTTGGCGAGGTGACGCCGGAGAGGATCGAGACGGTGCGGCGGGCGACCGTCATCGTCGAAGCGGAGCTGTCGCATACGGAGGCGTTCCAGTACATGGCGATTCTGCACCAGGACCGCGTAACCGGTATGCGCGATGGCAAGCGCGAGTTCGGCTTGCAGATCGAGGTCCGCTGCTGGGACAGTGTTGACGCGCGCACGGCGGCGCCGACGCGCTTGCCGCATGAGGTGCTGGAGAAGCTGGCCGCCAGGATGACCTCGGAGGTGCCCGGGGTGGTCAGCGTGACCTACAATATCGCCACCAAGCCGCCGTCAACGATGGAGGTCGTCTAGCTCCCCGCAGCGGAGCCGATGACGCAGAACCCGGCTCGCGAGTGCGCGGGCCGCACCGGCATGCCCCGGGGCATGCCGGTGCGGCCCGGGGCTTATCTTTCTCCCTACCGACGAGGAGGTGCATGAGTTGGGAACCAGGTTGCCGCTTGACTTGACTCTGAATGAGGTCGTCGCCCGTCTGCTGGGCCGCTATGAGCAGGAGGGATGGGCGCCGACGCTGCTGGGGGTCGGGCCGATGTCGGCGCTGGTGGTGCGCGCGGCGCTTGCGGTGGGGCGCGACGCCGACTGCCCGGTGATGCTGATCGCCAGCCGCAACCAGGTGGATGCCGCCGCGTTCGGGGGGGGCTATGTCGAGGGCTGGACGCAGGAGACCTTCGCCGCGGACATCCGGCGCCTGGCGGCCGCGGCCGGGTTCGAGGGCCTGCTCTATATCTGCCGCGACCACGGCGGCCCCTGGTTCCGCGACGACGAGATGCGCGCCGGCCTGCCTCTGGAGCAGGCCATGGCGAGCGCGACGGAGTCCCTGCTGGCGGACCTCGCGGCGGGCTTCCACCAGCTGCATGTTGACCCCACGCGCGATCCCGGCGGCGCGGTCGCCCCGGAGGACATCGCCGCGCGCAGCCTGGAACTGGTGCAGACCATCGAGCGCGTCCGCACCGAGCGCGGCCTGCCGCCGGTTTCGTATGAGATCGGCACCGACGACATCCGCGGCGGGCTGACGGCCGAGGCCGATTTCGCGGGGTTCCTGACCGACCTGCTGCGCCAGCTCGAGGCGCAGGGGCTGCCGCGCCCTGCGTTCGTCGTGGGGCAAACCGGCACCTTACTCAAGATGCGGGACAACGTCGGCGTCTTCGACGCGGCCACGGCGCGGCGGCTGGCGAGGGTCGCGCGCGAGCATGGCCTCGGCTTCAAGGAGCACAACGCGGACTACTTGCCTGACGACGTGCTGCGCGCCCACCCCGAGCTGGGCATCACCGCCGCCAACATCGCCCCCGAGTTCGGTCACGCCGAGACGGAGGCCCTGCTGGCCCTCGCCGACCGCGAGACGGCCGCCCTGCGCGAGAACCCCGCCCCCGGTGTCGCGCCATCGGACTTGCGGCGCATCGTCGAGGACCAGGTGCTCTCCGCCGGGCGCTGGGCCAAGTGGCTGCGGCCGGCGGAGAAGGGCACCACCGAGGCCGACCTGCGCGCGGACCCGGCTCGCCGCGCGGAGGTGACCATCGTCTGCGGGCACTACACGTTCACCCATCCGCAGGTGAAGGAGGCGCGGCGGCGGCTGTACGCCAATGCCCAAACTCTCGGCGTCGCCGCCGATCCGGAGCGCGAGGTGCTGCATGCGGTCACCTCCGGCATCGCGCGTTATGTCCAGCCGCTGCGAATGGAGGGGGTGACAACCTGGCTCCGCGGGTGACACCCCGACATGTGGGGGCTGCAGGCGCGCGATGCTGAAGCGGCGCTCGGCGCGGTCGCGCAGGGCGGTGGCGATGTTGCCCTTGCGCTTGCGTGCGCGCCCGGTTTCTATCTGATGCGCTCATCGCAGCCGTGGGGGCGGCTCGCGAACCGCCCCCCGGATCTGCGCGTTTGCGTCGCCCCTGGCTACTGCGGCCGCAGGACCTCGCGGCGGATGGTGGCGCCGGTGCGCAGGTTGCGCAGTTCGAGGTTGACGTCCCGCAGTTGCGTCCAGTTGGCGGGAGTTACCACCGCCCCGGTCTGCGTGGCGAGCGTCTGCACCGGGGCCTGCATCGTCAGCACCCGCCCCGCCTGGAAGCTCTGCATCTCAACCTGGTAGCGCACCGCGGCGCCGGTGCGGTTCTCGATGGTCACCCCGCTGCGGTCCGCCTTGGGCGTCAGCCGCAGCCCCCGCGCTCCCTCCAGCACCTTGACGCCGATCACGCGCTCCTGGCGCGGGCCGACGCGCATGATGGCGCGGAGCTGCGCCGGCTGGTCCTGGTTCCACAGCAGCGAGACCTGGTTGGTCAGCAGGCGGGCCAGGGTCACCTGCGCCTGATCGCCGCCGGATTCCACCTCGAACACGGCGCCCGGAGTGAACGCGCGCAGCTTGCGGCCGCGAACGCCGGCGAGCTGGAGGTCGAGCTGCTTGTCGCGCGCGCGACGGAAGATGTAAACCGCTGGGAAGTCGGGGTCGGTGGTGGTGCCGGTGTCGGGCAGGAACAGCCCCGCGTTGGGGATGCGGGTCTTGGTATCGGTATTGATACGGCCGGCGACGTAGAAATGGCGCCCGCGCTCATCGCTGATCTGGGTGATGCGCCCGGGCTTGTCCAGGACCAGGGTGACCATGGTGGCGGCCTCGCCGTCGGTCGCCTCGGTCGGCAGGTGGGGGTTGGCGGGGGTGCAGTCGGCGTAGCTGCGACAGATGGTGCGGGTGGCGCTGCCCCAGGTGAGGGCGCCGGTGGTCTTGTTGATCTCGACTACCCGGGTGCCATCGGCGGTCTCGTCCTCGGCGTAGGGGACGTTATTGTCGTAGATGAAGATGCGGCGGGTGTTGCCGACCTCCTCGGTGCGATAGGGCCAGACGCAGTGCCCCCAGCCGGGGCCGTAGATGCTGAGCAGGGGCTGGTTGCCGGCGCCGAGCTGGCCGATGAGGGTGCGGCAGCGCTCCCACGCCTGGTTATGGTCCTGGTTGTCGAGCAGCCACTGGCGGTTGGCCATGATGCTGGCCTCGAGCTGGGCCGCCTGGTCCTCGTTGACGGTGCGGTGCACCTCGTTGACGAAGTCGTAGCTCCAGGCGCGCGCGAGGCGGTGGCCGTTCCACCACGACTGGTGGGCCGACCACGGCTGCCAAAACAGGGTGCGGATGGCGCGCAGGGTCATGCCGAAGCAGTTGCCGCCGCGGCCCACGCCGCGGTAGGTGCTGTCGAACCACGCCTGGGCCGCGGGCAGGTGATGCCCGGCGCCGTCCTCCACCTCGTCGGCGCCGAAGTAGTGGCGGAAGTTCTCCCACGGCATCCCCGGCGGGTTGGGCTCGCCGAAATTGGCGAACTTCCAGCCGTGCCACCCGCGCCAACTGCGCGGCGCCACCACCCGGTAGTTGAGATGATTGCCCGCGCGGTCGGCGGCGGTGTCCTTGACGTAGAGGTCGTAGTCGTGCGCCAGCGCCAGCGCCGGGATCTCGCAGCCGATGCAATCGCCCCAATCCTCGCCCCAGGGCATGTAGTGGGTAGTGCGCGCCGCCCCGTCGAACCAGACCTCGCAGTCGGCGTTCATGCCGATGCCGTACACCAGCAGGTAGCTGTGGGGCGCGCCGTCGCCGCTGGCCGGCCACACGCTGGTGACATGCGGCAACTTGATGGCGAAGGGCGGGCGGGCGATGATGGAGCGGTCGAAGCGCATGGCCGCCACGCCCAGCTTGCTCGCCACGCCGCGGTCGCGGCTGGCGGCGACCGCCTGCTGCATGCCGGCGGGCAGCTTGGCGAATGCCCCCAGCACCGCCTGCTGCTGGTCCCGGGGCCAGCTCTGCTTGGCTACCAAGCCCTGGAAACTCGCTTGGATGCTCGCCGTAGGCGGCGCGAGAACCTTGGCCGCAGGGGCGGCGATGATCTTGGGCGTCACCTTAGTCGGTGCCGAGACCTCCGCGCCGGCCGTGAAGGCCAGCAGCCCCGTCGCCAAGGCAACCACCAAGAGTGCGACGATACATGCCTTTCGCATCGGACTCCCTCCTCGCCGGCGCACATGCGCCTGGGCAGCTCTAACCGCTCGCTACTAGCCGCCGCTGACCGGCTGTCCTGCCGCGCCAAGTTGCAGAAGGCATCCCGGCGCGAGCGGCGAAACGGCGGTCTCCGCGCATCGCCCCCGCGCCCCAGGGCGTGGCCGTGCATCCATAGCAGTTGGGGAGGCGCGAGATGATAACCGCACTGAGAGTACATCCGGCATACTGGCTGGAGCAGGAGCGGCTGCTGCGGCGGACCTGGCTGGAACATAACCGGGGCACGATTGACCGGCTGCACGCGCTCATCGAGCAGGCGGCGCACGCGGTCTGGCCGGGCTCCGCCGAGACGACTTGGGAGCGCGACGCAGCTCCTTGCCAAGATCCATTCGCCGCCCTCGGGGCACGGAGCGGAGGCGAGGGCTGCGCACGGGAGCGAACGCCATGCACGTAATCGTACCGCAGGCAGAAACACCGGTCCTGGCGCAATGTGATGTTCTCGTCTGCGGCGGCGGTCCTGCCGGGGTCGCCGCCGCGATCGCGGCGGCCCGCCACGGGGCCGAGGTCGTGCTGCTTGAGCGCTGGCCGTGCGTAGGGGGCATGGGGACGGCGGCCCTGGTCAACCATTGGGTGCGGAGTGATCGCGAGAAGCTGGTCATCTTCGGGCTGGTAGATGAGTCCGCCAGACGGCTGCACGAGCGCGGTTGGGCGCGCTGGTTTCCGCGCACCCCTCACCTCTACGAGACCCATTGGGTCGAGCCGGAAGGACTCAAGGTGGTCTGGCATGAGATGCTGCAGGAAGCCGGCGTGCGGACGATCTGCAATCTGGTGGCCGGCGATCCCGTGATCGAGGAGGGGAGAATCCGCGGCGTCCTGACCGACACCAAGGCTGGCCGCCGCGCGGTGACGGCTGGGATCGTCATTGATGCCACCGGTGACGGAGACGTCGCCGCCAAGGCCGGGCTGGGATTCGAATACGGGCGGCGAGCCGACGGTCGCGTCCAGGGAATGACCATGGTGTATCGCCTGTGCGGGATTGATGAGTGCAGGCGGCAGGCGATGACCGACGAGGAGATGGAGGCGATCGGCGAAGAGATGCGGGCGCTCAGCCGTGCAGGCGATCTCCCTCCCTATGGGCCTGCATTCAACCCCTGTCGCCACGCGAAGAATCGGCAGATGGCGAACATGAGCCCCGTCGCCGGCGACCCGCTCGACGAGGAGGAGCTGACAGCGCTCACGGCGCGCGCGCGGCGGCAGGCGCACGAATACGTCGGCTTCATGCGGCGCCGGATCCCCGGCTTCGAGCAGGTGGAGGTCGAGCAGACCGGTTTCGCCCTGGGGGTCCGCGAGTCGCGCCGGATCAAGGGTCGGAAGACTCTGGACGCCGACATGGTCCTCTCCGCCCGGAAGCAGCCCGATGCGGTCGGCCACGGCTTCTGGGGGATCGACATCCACGACCCCCTCGGTTCGGGCTACAGTACATGGCACGACAGAAACGAGAGCATCATGCTTCCCGCCGGGCAAAGCTACCATATCCCATTGGGGATGTGCCTGAACGACGACCTTCCCAATCTGGCAGTCGCCGGCCGGTGCGCCTCCGCGACCCACGAAGGGCTTGCGTCGGTGCGGCTTCAGTCTCATTGCATGGTCATGGGCCAGGGGGTGGGCACGGCGGCGGCGCTGGCGTTGCAGGCCGGGATCGAGATGACCGAGCTGGAGGTCGCCGGGCTGCAGGATGTGCTTCGCGCCGACGGCGTCTATCTCGAGCAAGTGCCGCCCGCCGCGTAGTGCCGCCCTCCCCATCCCCCTCGCAGCTCGCGGGCACGAGAGGCGGCCGTCGCGCGGCACGTGGGCGCGCGCGGGCGCGAACGGCCGGGCGGCGGTGGTGGTGCTCAATGCCTCGCTCGACCCGCAGCCCGAGCTGGCGCTGCGGCTACGGATGCCGCCGGGTGAGGTCGAGCATGTGCCGATGGAGGGGAAGACGGCGTGGTTGGAAACTGAGCCTACGCCGGAGCCGGGGTACCGGCGCGTCGCAGTGCCCGAGGTCGCGCCCTGGAGTATGCACCTGCTGCTGTTCGAGCAGCCGCCGACGCCGGAATGACCACGATCATCACAGGATAGGGGACGGTTGAAATGGCAACGACCAGGACCGAGAGAACGCCGGATGAGCGGCAACTCATGCTGTCGCCGCGCAACTTCATGCAGGCGGCGTGGGGAATGGGGGTGGAGGAGGCGCAGGTCCGTGCGCAGAGCGCCCGGATCGTGACCACGGGGGCGGTGTTCGAGATTGACGCGACGAAGGGGCGCATCGTCTGCCGTGCGCGGCTGCCGAGTCCGCGGCGCGTGGTCACAGTACAGGTCGCGCCCGCCCGGTTGACGGGGATGCGGGTGGCGGCCGAGGGTTCGGGCGCCCTCATCCTGCGGGCGGACCGGGGCAGAACCACCCTGCGCGTCAACTGCGATTCGCTGCTGCACATCTCTACGCGGCGGGGAGCCGAGGTGACCCTCCACTGCCACATCGAGCCTGAGCTGCGCAGCGTGTGGCTGGCCAACCTCATGCGCCTCGATCCCGACGGCGGCTTCGGCGCCTACGTGATAGGGGACGGCGCGTTGAGGGAGACGCCGCGCGGGGCGATCTTCTTCCTGCAGCCCGCGGACGTGCTGCTGGTCGGCATCTTCCCTCCCAAGCCCTATCCGCAAAAGCGCGCCGACGAGGAGGTGGTGGTATGCCACCCGCCGGTAAGCGTCAAGCACCCGTATTGGGAGCGGCCGGAAATGGAGGACATCGCGCGCTGGGGCAAGGTCCTGCTGCCGGCCAACGAGATGCAGTGGTGGAAGCGCTGGAACATGGAGTTCGAGCCGCGACATTCCCGCCGCTGGGCGCGGACGATTCGCTGGGCGCACGAGTTGGGGATGCGGATTTTCGTCTATGCCTCCCCCTTTTACTTCTACCGCGGCAGCCGCTACGAACCGTGGGCCGACCAGTACCCCGAGGCGATGATTATCCCCGGGGTCGCGGACGGGGAGAACGTCGAAGTGTATCTCGCCGAAATCAAGCGCCTGCTGAATACCGAAGCGATCGCCCCCGACGGGCTCTATTTCGACGGCCTCTACCTGGGCTCGGTAGCGCGCTCCTACTACCTGGTGCGCAAGGCCCGCGAGATACTGGGCGACGACCGCATGCTGATGCTGCATACCACCGGCAATCCGCCGGGGGCCGGGTATGTCAAGGGGTGGTGCCCCTTCCTTTACTGCCCGTTCATTGACACCTGGGGCGACTACAACTTCCGGGGCGAGGCGCAGGAAGGCCGCTACCTGGAGCCGGAGTACCTGCGCTACTTCATCTCCGGCTACAACATCAGCAACACCATCGGGCTGCTGTGCAACAACGGCGACCCCACGCTGACGCGAGAGCTGGTGGAGCAGGTGCTGGCGGCGCAGGCGCGGCTGATGATCTTCAGCCCCCCCAGCCCGGGCAACGCGAAGCTGCTGCGCGGGCTCTACTTCCCCCGCCTGCGGGCGGAGAAGGGGTGATCATTCACCCCACGCGGGCCACTCAGCCGGCAACGCGACTGCGGCTGCCCTGGCCGCGGAGCTGCGCTCGACCACGCGTGGTCCCGCGGCGCCTTGCGCTGCATCGCGGGTTGACGGTAAGATGAAGCCAACGCCCTGCTCCGAGGAGCAGGTTCTAGTACGCCAAGGAATCCGCCATGAGAGGCCCTGAGAAGGTGGCTGTGACCTCACCCGACCTGATCGCCGACCAGGTCGAGCGACTGTGGGAGATCTTCCTGGAGACGTTTGCCGAGGGCAAGGTGGGCGGGTGAAGAACAGCGGCTGAAGACGATCTAGCGGAGGTGAGAGATGCCACTTGCTATCGCGGTGGATCGAGGGCGCATTGAGGGGTTTTGTCGGAAGTGGAGGGTTAAGGAACTATCCATCTTCGGCTCGGCGCTGCGGGAGGATTTTCACCCGGACAGCGACGTGGACGTACTAGTCGAGCTTGAGGAGGACGCTCCCTGGGATGCGTTCGGGTGGGTGGACATGATTGAGGAGCTTGAGGCGATTCTTGGGCGACAGGTAGATCTGGTAGATAAAGCGGGGTTGCGGAACCCGTTCCGCCGGCATGCCATTCTGCGCACCCGCGAGGTGATCCATGCAGCTTGACGAGAAGGACGCGGGATACCTCTGGGATATGCTGGATGCGGCCAAGACCGCGCTGGAGTTCGCGGCCGGCTATGATGCGGAGAGATACCTGCGCGATCGCAAGCTTCAGCTAGCCGTCGAGCGGCTGGTGGAGATCATCGGCGAGGCCGCGCGCAGCGTCTCTTCCGACTTCCGGGAGGCCCATCCTGAGATCCCTTGGCGACGCATCATCGCACAACGGCATGTCCTCACCCACGAATACGGCGAGATACGGCAGGGGAACATGTGGGTGCTGATTTGCGATTACCTTCCGCAACTGACGAAGCAGCTTGACGCGCTGCTTCCCCCGCATCCCGCCAAGGACTAGAACTGATGCAGTTCAAGTTCGACGCCAACCAGGAATACCAGGTGCGCGCAATCGAAGGGGTGGCGACCCTGCCCAAAGGCCAGCGGCGGATCGAGGCTGACCTCTCCTTAACGCTTGGCGACGGGCTCGGCATTGCGTCGAATCGTCTCGCCGGCGCGGCGCAGCTGCCGTGACGCGGAAGACCACAGCCGGGAGCCAGCCTGACCAGCCGCCGTGGGTGTACGGCCGCGAGGGGATGCCGGTAAGCCCCGGCATTCGGCGGGTCGCGGCGCCGAAGCGGCCTCCGCTGTCGGCGCGCCAGGAGTGGTTCAAGGACCGCAAGTTCGGGATGTTCATCCATTGGGGGGTGGAATCCATCATCACCCACCGCCCGGAACTGGCGCCGCCGGCGCTGCCGTGGTCGGCGGCTGATTTCGACGCCCGGTCGCTGGGGACGGAGCTCGACCGGCTGGGAAGGTCGTTTGCCCCCGCCGCCTGGGTGGACCTGGCGGAGCGTGCGGGCCAGCGCTACATCTGCTTCACCACCAAGCACCACCTGGGGTTTGCCAATTACGCCTCCCGCCACAGCGACTACAACACGGCGATGCTCGGCCCGCGGCGCGATTTCCTGCGCTCGCTGGCTAATGAGTGCCACCGCCGCGACATGCCCCTGTTCGCCTACCTGTCGCTGCCGGACCTGCATCATCCCGACTGCCGGCCGCTGGATGCCGCCGCCTGGCAGCGGTTCATGCAGCACCTCCTCTCCCAGTTGGAGCAGCTGGCAACCGATTACGGCCCCCTCGCCGGTTTCTGGCTCGACCCCGGGCCGTGGAACGGGGCGAGCTACCGCTACCCGATGGCGGAAGTCGAGGCGTTCGTGCGCGCACGCTGGCCGGAGACATTGGTATCGTCGCGGGATTGGGATGGCGCGGAGCAGACTTTCGACCGCCGGGTGTTCCTGGACGATGAGGGCCAGGTGCTCGATTACGAACTGTTCCCTGAGGGCGGGGGGCCGCAGCCGGAGGCGTGGCCGTTCGAGGTGTGTGACACCATCGGCGGGTCATGGTTCCATAATCCGACGGACGCCAATCGCAAGGACGCGCTCACCCTTATCCGGCGGCTGGTGGAAGTGGTGGGGCGCGGGGGCAACTACCTGCTCAACCAGGGGCCGCTCGCGTCGGGCGCAGTCAACCCCGAAGACGCCCGACCACTGGAAGTGGTGGGCGCCTGGCTGCGCAAACACGGCGAGGCGGTATATGATACACGCCCCCTGGGCACGCCGGCCCAGGCGTGGGGCTGGCCGGTGGTCAGGGGAGAGACGATCTACCTGCACGTTCTCGAATGGCCGGGCGAGCGATTGTGGCTGCCGGGGATCGAGCAGCCCGTGAGCGCGGCGCGGTGGCTTGGCGGGAAGCCGCTGCGATGCGACGCGGCGCCGGAGGGGATCACCATCCACCTGCCGTGCGCGCCGCCGGATGAAGTGGATTCCATCATCGTGCTGGAGCAGTAGAGTGGCCTGGAGCCCGTCGAGGAGGACTGGATGACACAACGGGATGAGATCGGCGGCGCCGGGCAGGGGAGCGATCCTGGCGCGGAGAAGAGTTTTTCGCATGCGGGCCTTTGTGGCTCGGCGTGAGCACCCTCGCATGACGCGCAGGACCGATCAGTATGGAAGGGCGGGCAGACCAGGACTGCTCCCCGATTGACCCCGGGCCCGCCCGATCATCGCTGAGGACCGACACCAACATCTTTCTCCTCGGGGGTCACCGTGACACATCGGGAACGCTTGCTGGCGACGCTGCGCTTTGAGCCTGTTGACCGGGTGCCCGATTACGAGTTCGGCGCCTGGGAGCAAACGATCAACCGCTGGGAGCAGGAGGGATTGCCCGCCGGCCTGGGCGGCGTCTGGGGGAGCATCCAGTGCTACTTCCACACCGACGAAAAGGACTTCGGCCCCACGCTTGGGATCAACATTGCCCTGTTCCCGGCATTCGAGCGTAAGGTGCTGGAGGAGAAGGGCGACCACGTCATCGTCCAGGATCTCGACGGAGCCGTCTCGGAGATGATGAAACCCGAGCTGGGCGCGTCCATCCCCCGCTACCTGCGCCACGCGCTGGAGACGCGCGCGGACTGGGAGCTCATCCGCGATGAGCGCCTCAACCCCGACACGCCGGGCAGGATACCGGATGACATTGATGACCGCTGCCGTCGCACCCTCGACGCCGACTATCCCGTCGCCGCCAACTGCGGCTCGGTCTACGGGCTGCTGCGCAACTGGATGGGCGTCGAGAACATCTCCATCGCCATCGCCGAGGATCCCGAATGGGTGGCCGAGATGATAACCCATCTCACCGAACTGAAGCTCAGCGTGTACGAGAGGGTCGCCGGCAAATGCCGCCTGGACCTGGGCTGGTGGTGGGAGGATATGTGCTACAAGAAGGGCCCGCTGGTGTCGCCGCGCTGGTTCCAACAGTACGCGGTGCCGCAGTGCAAGCGCACCACCGAATTCCTGCGCCGCGAGTGCGGGTGCGAGTTCCATATGGTGGACTGCGACGGCAACATCCACCAGCTGGTGCCGGCATGGATCGAGGGCGGCGTCAGCGTCATGTTCCCGCTGGAGGCGGCGCACACCGACGCCTACAAGATCCGCGAGCAGTTCGGTGTGCGGGCTCCCCTGCGCGGCGGCTTCGACAAGCGGGCGCTGGCCGCGGGCAAGGAGGCCATAGACCGCGAGTTCGACCGCCTGCGGCCCCTGCTCGCCGGCGGCGGCTTCATTCCCCATACCGATCACCTGGTGCCGCCGGACGTCTCGTGGGAAGATTTCGTCTACTACCGCGAGCGCAAGTGCGAGTTCATCGGCAAGGAGCCGATACCCTATACAGAGTAGATCGCACGGGATTCCCCCCTACATCCGCGCCGGGAATCGTGGGCGGCGCGGGTGTTTCCGCCCGGAGGAGCCCGGGCTCGCAGATCACCTGCGGACGCTATCCCACGCCGCCGGATGAAGTGGATTCCATCATCGTGCTGCAGCAGTAGGCCGAGCTTGCAGCCAGCGAGGAGGACTGGATGACGCAACGGGATGAGATCGGCGGCTCGGGGGTGCCCGGGCTGGTAAAGACGGGGGCGAAATACGGGCCCGTCTGCGAAGCGACGCCCTTGGTGTGGCCCTTCGACTCTGTTCACGGCGGGCAGGGACGGCGGCTGCTGCTGGTCAACATTCGGCCGCCCTCGACCGATGACCCGGCGGCGCATTACCTGGAGCTGCGGGACTTGGCCGAGGGTCGCGTGGTGAGCACCTTCGGCCGGGGATACTCCCTCGCCTCGGCGTTCGCCTGGCAGGATACGCTCTACGTGTATGGCGCGCGCAGTCAGGACGGCCGGTGGCACGATGTAAGCGAGTTCAGCTCCCGTGACCTGGTGACCTGGAGCGAGCCGCGCGTGGTCATCGCCGAGAACCCCGACGAGCAGCTGTTCAACCAGTCGGTATGCCGGGCGGGGGATCGGTTCGTGATGTCGTACGAGAGCAACGACCCGCGGTGGCCCGCATTCACCATCAAGTTTGCGGAATCGCACGACCTCGTTGACTGGCGCAAGCTGCCGGAGGTCGTTTACGGGAGCGATCGCTATACCGCGTGCCCGTGCCTGCGCCATGTGGACGGCTGGTACTACATGATGTATCTGGAACGGCGTACGCCGCACTGGGCGTTCGAGACCTTCATGACGCGCTCCCGGGATCTCCGACAATGGCAGCCGAGCCCGCGCAACCCCATCCTCGCGCCGGGACATGCGGAGTGCTGCAATGCCTCGGACCCGGACCTGGCGGAGTTCGAGGGGCGGGTGCTGCTCTACTACTCCTACGGCGATCAGATGACCTGGACCCAGCTCACGCGCGCCGAGTTTGCGGGGACGCTGCGCGAGTTCTTCGCGGCGTGCTACCCCGGCGGCTAGGGCTCGGGCTGCGGATGCAGGATGCGGTACAGCACCCAGCGATCGAGTCCACGGTCGTGATAGACCTCGAAGATGCGGCCGCCCGGCACCCGCAGCTGGAAGTACGTGCGATGGCGGCGCTGCCACCAGCGTTTCACTGGCGCCCGCAGCGGCCCCCAGCTTGCGTCGTGCCAGGTCGCCTCGACGAGCTCGACCGCATGGCGCTCACCGCGCCACTCGATTGCGGTCGGGGGCCGGCCGGCGATGTCGGCAAGCTCCACGGTTATCGTTTCGCCGACGAACTGCGCGCGCATCGGAAGGCCTGCCGTCCGCCGCGGACGGGGGCGACGATGGGATTTGCGGTGGGGCGCCTACTTGAACGATTCGCGCACCCAACGCTGGGCGCGCGCGATGGGGCCGCCCCGGGGCGCGGACGAAGGCCGTTGCTCGGCCGCGTAACGAGCGAGGCCGAGCGCCACCGCCCACGCCGGGTCACGGGCGACGCGGGCGTCGCGCGGTGCCGCCGCGGCTCCCACGCGCACCGGACATTCGAGCACTTCTTCCGCCAACGTCGCCGACCCCGCCAGGCGCGTCTCGCCGCCGGTCAGCACCGCCAGCGTCGGCGCCAACGCCGCCTGCCTGACGCGCGAGCGCACCAGCTCCAGGATCTCGCGCATGCGCGCCTCGACGATCTCCGCCAGGAACCAGCGCCCCGCACGGTCGCCGCAGGCGAGACGGATCTCGCAGGCCGGCACCAGCCGGGCGAGCGCGGCGGCATGCTCGCGCTTGAGCCGCTCGGCCTCGCCCATGGTGACGCGCAGGCCGACGGCGATGTCGCGAGTGACGTGGGTGCCCGCGACTCCGAGACAGCCTACCAGCGCCGCCCGGCCGTCGCGGAAGGCGATGAAATCAGTGGTGCCTCCGCCGATGTCCACGACCAGGACGCCCGCCGCGCGTTCGGCCACATCGGTGGTGGCCCAAGCCGCGGCCAGGCTTGACAGCACTTGCTGGTCCGCGCACAGGCCGGCGGATTCGACGCCGCGCTCAAGGTTGTCGAGGGCGCTGCTGGAGGCGGTAACCAGGAAGGCGTCCACCGATAGGCGCTGAGCCGCCATCCCCAGCGGGCTGGCGATGCCGGGCTGCCCGTCCACCGCGAACTCGCCGGGGAGGGCGTGGAGCACCTCCCGGCCCGGGGGCAGGTGCGCACCCTCGGCGGCCCGGCGTAGGCATTGATCGAGGTCGCGCTGCCGCACCTCGGGGCCGGCCGGAGCGGCCTCGGCGCGGGCGGCGAGCCCCTCCAGGTGCTCGCCGCTGACCGCGGTCCAGGTACGGTCGTCGCGCGTTCCCGCCGCGCGGCAGGCCTCCTGGGCGGCCTGGGCGATGGAGGCCGCCGCCGAGCGCAGGTCCGTAATCGTGCCCCGGCGGATGCCGACCGAGGTGGCGCGAGCGGCGCCGATGACGTGGGGAGTGCGACCGGCGATGCGCACCACCAGCGCGCAGGTCTTGGTGGTGCCCGGGTCGAGGCAGATGATCGTGCGTTCGCGAGCCACCGGACACATACCCGCTAGCAGCCCAGGCGCTCGAAGTCGGAGTCCCGGGGCGAGGCGCCAGCGGCGCCCGCGTGCCCCATGAGGAGCCGGCGTACGCGCCCGACGTTGTAGTAGATTCGTATGCCCAAAGCCACCACCGGGGCGAGGTAAAGGCTCATGCCCATGCGGTCGCCGATGTAGGCGAGGCCGACCGCAGCCATCGAGTTGAAGATGACGCCGCTGATGAAGATGCCGTCATCGAAAGTTCCCTCCAGGCGCGCGCGCACCCCGCCGGCGATGGCGTCGAGGCTGGCGAGGATGATCAGCGAGATGTAGTCGGCATAGCCGACCGGCAGCGAGATATTGAGGATATAGACGATGAGGAACCCGAGCAGCAAGGCGAACAGCGGTAGCATGATCATGGCCTATTTCTCCGGTGGGACGGGCTGGGCGAAGCGGAAGCTGGGGGCAACCGGCACCGCTTTGATCGTGATGTCCTTGCGCGTCTCCACCTTGACCGGGAAGTCCGACGCCCGGAACTGCTCGACGACCCCGCCGGGGATGTTGAGGGCGCCACTGAGGGCCCCGGGGTCGCCGATAGCCTTGATGACGAAGGGAGACGCGACGGGGACGTTGTTGATGTTGAACACGGACCCCGCGCAGCGGATGGCGGTGGTGGCGACGACGCGCTGGTCGTTGATGGCGATCGCCTCCGCGCCGGCGGAGCGCAGCTCGTTGACGACCGGCCACAAGTCGTAATCGTGCACCAGGTAGGGCTCTTTGTCCTCGCCCGCCTGCGTCGCCCGGGTGCTGTCATCGAGCGTCATCACCATGCCCGGGCCCATGACCTCGGTCAGCCCCAGCGCCATCTGGTCCTGCGTCAACTGTTTGTTGAGCAGGGCCAGGACTCCCTGGTTCTTGGTGGAGGCCTCGCGGTACTCGTTGAGCTTGGCGCGCAGGTCATTGATCTCGGCGTCCTGGCTGTCCACCTGGGCCTTGTAGCCCGCCAGCATCTGCGCCAGGACGTCGGCGCGCCCGTAGCGCGACGCGGCGCCGGTCTTGCGCTGGGTGGTGAATTGCAGCGCCAGCAGCGCGCCGACGACGAAGCACACCATCGTCACCGGTCCCACCCAGCTCCACGCCTTGATGCGCATGTGTCGAACGTCCATGGATGCGTTTCCGCTCCGCTGTTATGATTCGAGACGCGGCTTCCAGACGGCCGCGTCAGGGCAGCTTACGTCTATGTACTCGACGCGCTGCCGCGGCCGCAGCTCGATCAGCGCCACCTTCGCCTGGCTCACCTTGAGCCGCAACTGCTGCGGGCGCCCCAGGTGCAGCGCGGTTCCATCCGCCAGGCGCAGCGCCAGGTCGTCGCGCCCGCGCAGGACGACCTCGCTCACGGGCAGCTCCGCCTCCTGCGCCGCTGACAGCGCGACCAGCGCCTGCGCGACCGCCCGACCCTTCAGCGCCCGGCCGATCTCCCCGGGAGCGACACCGACCCCTTTCAGCTCCGGCAAGCCCGCCGTGTCGCAGCGCGTACCGGTGAAGGCGATGCCCCGCCGGTCCACGAATACGATACCCTGGCGGCAGCGAACGAACACCGCAGGTGTGCGCTCGCGCACGACAATGACCAGCGTCGCGGGCCAGTCACGGGCAACGGTGGCCCTTTCGACGGCGGGAATGGCCGCGATCGCGCGACGCAGCTTGCGCGTCGAGACGCCGGCCAGGGTGGCGCCCGGGGGGATCGCCGCGGACGCTATCACCGCGGCCGGGTCGAGCATGCGGACGCCGACGACCCGCACCTGGCGCACCTGCAGCCGCGGCGACCGGTAGAGCGCCCACAGCAACTCGACCGCCAGCACCAGCGACAGCCCCGCCGCTACCAGGCGCAGCACCATCAGGGTGCGGTCGCGCCGTCGGCTGCGCCGACCGCGCCCGCCGATATCATTGTAGCGCTGCTCGTGCACGGCTCAAGCTTCCTCCAGCGCCAGCTCGATCATCCGCTCCAGCAGGCGCGCGAAAGTCATGCCCGCGGCTTCCGCCGCCCGCGGCACCAGGCTGGTCTCGGTCAGCCCCGGGATGGTGTTGACCTCCAGCACGACCGGCCCCCGCGGGCCGGCGATCATATCCACGCGCGCCATACCGCGACAGCCGAGCGCCGTAAACGCCGCCAGCGCCGCCTCCTGCGCCTGCCGCGCGGCCTCGTCACCGATGCGGGCGGGAACGATTTCGTCGGTGGCGCCGGGGGTATACTTCGCCGCGTAATCGTAGAACCCGCTCGCGGGCACGATCTCCACCAGCGGCAGCACCTGGGGGCGGCGATTACCCAGGATGGCGGCGGCGATTTCGACGCCGGGCACGAACTCCTCGGCCAGCACCCGCGGGCCGTAACCGGCGGCGCACTCCAGGGCGGCCGGCAGGTCCTCGCGCTTGCGCGCGACGGTGACGCCGATGGTGGAGCCCTCGCACGCCGGCTTCACCACTACCGGCAGGCGCAGCGACGACGCGATATCGGCGGCGATGGAGCGCGCGTCGGCGCAATTATCCATCCGGTAGCCGCGCCAGGGGGCGGTGGGGATGCCCTCCGCCCGGAAGACGCGCTTGGCGGCGGGTTTGTCCATGGCCAGCGCGCTGGCGAGAACCCCGGAGCCGGTGTAGGGGATGCCCAGCAGCTCGAGCAGCCCCTGGAGGGCGCCGTCCTCGCCGCCGCGGCCGTGGAGCGCGACAAAGGCGACGTCAACCGCGGGCGCGCAGGAAGCGCGGTCAAGGGCCCGGGGCGCCAGGGGCGCCAGCGCCGTCAGGTCTGGCTCGGCGTTGGCGCCTGGCGGCGCCCCCGCACCGCCCTGGAGCCGGGTCAGGGCGCCGGTGTCGAAGGGCAGCACGTCGTACTTGCCGCGGTCGAGGTGACGCGCCACCATCGCGCCGCTGCGCAGCGACACCTCGCGCTCGCTCGAGCGTCCGCCCATCAGCACCGCAACCCGCAGCTTGCTCATGATCGGCAGCCTACCATTCGCCCACCAACTCGATCTCCGGTTCGAGCCACACGCCGTGGACGCGCAGCACCCGCTGCTGCACCTGCGACATCAGCCCGCGCACGTCGACGGCGGTGGCGTGCCCGCGATTGACGATGAAGTTGGCGTGCTTGCTGGAGACCTCGGCGTCGCCCACGCGCAGGCCCTTGCCCCCCGCGCGATCCACCAGCTTGCCGGCCGCGATGTGCGGATAGTTCTTGAACACGCTCCCCGCGGAACGGCAGCCCAGCGGCTGGCGGCTGGCGCGCTTGAGGCGGAGCCGCTGCATCTTGGCGCGCACCTCGACCGCGTCCGCGCGATCCAACCGCAGCCGCGCGCGCAGGACGATGTGCCGCGACAGCGTCAGGCTGCTGCAGCGATAGCCGTAGTTCAGCTCCGCGCACCTGACGGTGTAGATATCGCCCGCCGGGTCCATCAGTACCGCCTCCTGCACCAGGTCGCCGATGGCGCCGGTGTCGGTGCCGGCGTTGGTGACGATGGCGCCGCCGACGGTGCCGGGTATGCCCACGGTGCTCTCGAGGCCGCTCCAGCCGGCCGCGCAGCAGCGGCTGACGACCGCGGCCAGCCGCGCCCCGGCGCCGACCACCACCCCCTCGCCGTTGAAGCTGATGCCGGAGAACGCAGGGCCGAGCTTGATCACCGCCTCGCGCAGGCCCGCGTCGGCGACCAGCAGGTTGCTGCCGTTGCCGATGACCCGCAGGGGCACGCCCGCGGCCCGCAGCCACGCGACCGCCATGCGCAGGTCGGCTTCGTCCCGGGGCTGGACGAAGATATCGGCGCGGCCGCCGATGCGGAAAGTGGTGTGGCGGCTCATGGGCTCATCAAGGAGCACGCAACCGCCCACCGCCGTCTGCAACTCGCGGATGTCGCACCCCGCGGCGGCAAGCACCGATGCGGCGGGTTGTGCGGCCGCCGTGTTCAGGCCCGACACGCTGTCCCTCCCGGCCCCGACGGAGCCGCGCCGCGGCGGCGCAGCCGCGCCGCGAGATCACGAGCCACTGATCCGATGTCGCCTGCGCCCAGCACCAGCACCCAGTCTCCCGTTTCTAGACCTCCCACCAGGCCCTCTGCCACCTGGTCCTTCTGCGGCCAGAAAAACGCATCCTCTTGCCCGCGCGCACGCACCGCCTCCACCATCGTCTCGCCGCTGACGCCGGGCAGCGGCTGCTCGCGCGCGGCGTAGATATCGGTCACGACTATCGTCTCTGCCGCGGACAGGGCGTCCGCGAAGTCCGCCAGGAAATCGCGCGTCCGGGTGTAGAGATGCGGCTGAAAGACGATCACCAGCTTGCCGCCGCACCGCGCTCGGGCGGCGGCGACGACGGCGCGAATCTCGGTCGGGTGGTGGGCGTAGTCGTTCACCACTGTCACCCCCGCGGTGGTGACGGCCTGGAAGCGCCGCTCGACCCCGCCGAAGGAGGCGAGCGTCGCCGCCGCCTGCTCCGCGCTCACCGCGACCACGGTGCAAGCCGCGATCGCCCCGAGCGCGTCCGCCACGTTGTGCGCGCCGGGCACGGCCAGGCGCACCGCGGTGCGCCCCGCCGGGTGAGCGAGGGTGAAGCCCATGCCCATGCCTTCGTCGCGGACCTCCTCGGCGCGGAAATCGCCGCCGCCACCCAGCCCATAGGTTACCACATCGAGGCCTGCCGCCGCCACCTTTGCGCGGCTGACGACCGCGGCGGCGTTGGCGTCGTCCGCGCACACAATCACGCTCCCGCCCGCGCGCACGCGCGCCAGGAAGCGAGCGAAGCTGTCGAGCACCGCCCGCTCGCTGTGATGGTGGTCGAGGTGCTCGGCCTCGATATTGGTGATGACCGCGATCTCCGGCTCGAGGTCGAGGAAGGACTCGTAGGCCTCGCAAGCTTCGGCCACCAGCAGCTCGCCGCCGCCGACGCGCGCATTGCCGCCGAATTGCGGCAGCTCGCCGCCGATGAGCACCGTCGGGTCGCGACCGGCCTCCGCGAGGATGAGGCCGATCATGGCGGTGGTGGTGGTCTTGCCATGGGTGCCGGCGACGGCGAGGCCGCGATGGCAGCGCATCAGTTCGCCCACGACCTGGGAGCGGCGCAGCACCGGCAGGCCCGCGGCGCGGGCGTGCGCCAACTCGGGGTGGTCGCGCCCGATGGCGTCCGAGATGATGAGGCGGTCGGCGCCCGCCAGGTGCTCGGGGTGGTGGCCCTCGCTGAAGGCCAACCCCAGGCGCTCGAGCTTCGCGGTGAGCGCAGAGGCATGCAGGTCACATCCGGACAAGCGCTCCCCGCGGGCGAGGAGGACTTGCGCCAGCGCGCTCATGCCGATGCCGCCGACGCCCATCAGATGGGTATGGGGTTGTGATGCGCGATGGCTCATGCGAATGGGAAGCGCTCCGCGCGCGAGGACGACGCGCCGCCGGCGGCCGCGCCCCGTGGGCGCAGGTCGCGCCCCGGCTGGCGCGAGATATTCAGCAGCACCCCGACCGCGGTCATGGCGGACACCAGGGACGAGCCGCCGTAGCTGACGAAGGGCAAGGGGGCGCCCTTGGCCGGCATCAGGCCGGTGACGACGGCAACGTTGATCAGGACCTGGAGGGCGATCAGCGAAGTCATGCCCGCGCCCAGCAGCGCACAGAACGGGTCCGCAACGCGCAGGGACGCCGCCAGGCCGCGCCATAGCAGCAGGCCGAAGAGCGCCAGCAGCACCCAGGTGCCGAGCAGGCCCATTTCCTCGCCGATGACGGCGAAGATGCAGTCGGTCTCAGCCGCCGGCAGGTAGGAGTATTTCTCACGGCCTTCGCCGAGACCGCGGCCGAGGACCCCGCCGGCGCCGAGCGCGATCACGGAATGGTGCTGCTGATAGCCGCTGGTGAGCGCGGTCTTGCCCGGGTCACACCATGCCTTGATGCGCGCCAGCCGGTAAGGCTCGGCGACGATGGCGACCGTCACACAGGCCAGCCCCACCACGGCGTAAACCGCGAGGTGGCGCAGCTTGGCGCCGGCGAAGTGCCACATGAGGAACGCGAGCGCGGTCACGACCACGGCGGTGCCCAGATCGTGCTCGGCCAGCACCAGCGCCGCCCCCGCCGCCACTACTGCCATCGGCAGCGCCAGCCCTTTGAGGCTGCGTATCCGTCGCGGGTTCTCCATCGCGAACCGCGCGGCCGCGACGATGACTGCGAGCTTGGCGAACTCCGACGGCTGGATATGACAGGGTCCGATCTCAAACCAGCGGCGTGCGCCGTTGATCTCGACCCCCAGCACCAGCACCGCCACCAGCGCCAACCCCGCCAGCGCCGCCGCCCCGTAGGCGAGCTGGCGAATGCGCTCGAGGTTGAGGCGCGCGACGACGAACATCGCCAACGCGCCTGCTACCGCCGCCGCCACCTGCGGCTTCACCTTGTAGAGACTGTCGCCTGCGGACAGCGCGGCCCGCGCGAAGGTGGCGCTGAAGACAGCGACGATGCCGAAGCCCACCAGCGCCGCGGTCAACGCCACCATGTAGACATCGAGGCCCGGGCGCTCCTGCCCCCACGACCGGGCGCTGCCGGTGTCGGTCATCGCTTCTCCTCGCGCGTCGGCGCCTCCGCGGCGAGCGCGGCGACGGCGCCGCGGAAGACCTCGCCCCGGTGGGCCATGCTGTGAAACATGTCGAAGCTGGCGCACGCCGGCGACAGCAGCACGACCTCGCCCGGCCGCGCCCGGGCGAACGCCATCCGTACCGCCTCCGGCAGCGAGCCCGCCGAGTGCACTTCGTCCAGCCCGGCCGCGCGGGCGGCGGCGGCGATCGCCGGTCCCGCCTCCCCGATCACCACCAGCGCCCGCGCGCCGGCGGCGATCGCTTGCCCCAGGCCGCCGAAATCCGGCACTTTCGCCCGCCCCCCCGCGATCAGCGTCACCGGCTCCGCGATCGCCTCCAGCGCCCCCTCGACCGCCGCCGGATTGGTGGCCTGCGAGTCGTTGATGAAGGTGACGCCGGCGACGGTGGCCACCTGCTCCAGGCGGTTGGGCACGCCCTCGAACGATGACAAGGTGTCGGCGGCCTGCTCCAGGTCGGCGCCGGCGGCGCCGGCCGCAGCCAGCGCGGCCAACGCGTTCTCGAGGTTGTGGCGGCCGCGCAGCCGCAGCGAGGAAACCGGCGCGACCGCGCGCCACGCGGAGGCAACCGGCGGGGCGGCGACGATACGTTCGCCGTCCACGTAGACCCCGCGGCCCAGCGGCTCGGTGCGGCTGAAGGGCACCACCTGCGACTTGACGCGATCGGCCAGCGCGCGCACCGCAGGGTCGTCGAAATTGAGCACCGCCCAGTCCTCCGCGCCTTGGCGGTCAAAGAGGCGTCGCTTGGCGCCCCAGTACTCGGCCAGGTGCCGGTGATGATCGAGGTGGTCGGGCGAGAAGTTGAGCAGCACCGCCACGTGCGGCCGGAAGTCGCGCGTGGTCTGGAGCTGGAAGCTGCTGACCTCGGTCACCAGCAGGTCGTCGGGGCCGGCGGTGAGCGCGGGCTCGATGATGGGCGCCCCGATGTTGCCGCCGACGCGCACCGACAGGCCCGCGTCTGCCAGCAGCCGCGCGATCAAGACGGTGGTGGTGGTCTTGCCCTTGGTGCCGCTGACGGCGACGAACTTGCCCGCGCTCACCCGGTACGCGAGCTCCAGTTCGCCGATGACCTCGAGGCCGCGGCCGCGCGCCGCCTCCAGCACCGGCAAATCCGGCGGCACCCCGGGGCTGATCACCACCAGGTCGCTGTCCAGCAGGGTGCGGTAGGCATTCTCCCCCACTTCCACCGCCACTTCCGGGGGCAAGGCGCACAGCTGCGCCGCCAGCTCGTCGGCCGGCTTGACGTCGGCGGCGGTGACCGCCACGCCCATGCCGGCAAGCGCGGTCGCCGCCGCGCGCCCGGAGCCGTACTCGCCGAGGCCGATGACGTAGGCGCGCTTGGCGCTGATGCGCCCCCGCGGCGCTGCGGAGTTGAAGGCGCCGGTCATGGGCGCGCGCTCGAATCCGGGTTCCGACATCTCAAGTTCGCAACCTCACAGCGGCAGCAAGCGCTCGGCCAGCACCGCCCCCCAGCCGATGAGGCCGGCGAGGATCCACATGCGCGACACGATCAGCGGCTCCGGCCATCCCCCGAGCTCGAGGTGATGGTGGAGCGGGCTCATGCGCAGAATGCGCCGCCCGGTGAGGCGAAAGTGGACCACCTGGATCACCACCGACAGCGCCTCGAGGTAGAAGATGACGCCGATGACGAGCAGCCACGGCTCGACCTTGCACATGATCGCCGCCCCCGCCAGCGCCGCGCCGAGGGCGAGGGCGCCGGTGTCGCCCATGAAGATGCGCGCGGGATGGGCGTTGTACCACAGGAAACCCACGCACGCGCCGGCCAGGGCGTAGCACATGGCGCTCACCGCCGGATACCCGTTGACGGTTGCCAGCGCGGCGATGGCAATCCCGGCCATCGCCGCCAGCCCGGCCGCCAGACCGTCGAGCCCATCGGTCAGGTTGACGCTGTTCGAGGTCCCGACGATGAACACCGCCGCCAGTGGGTAGTACCACCCCCCGAGCGCCAGTGGTCGCTGCGAGAAGGGCATCCTCACCACCAGGTTGGCGAAACCCAGCTGCGATATCAGATAGAGGAAGCCCGCAGCGAGCGCGAACTGCAGCACCAGCTTCTCGCGCGCCCGCAAGCCGAGCGAGCGCTGGTGTTTGATGATCGCGCGATCGTCCGCGAGACCGATCAGACCGAACCCCACCGCCAGCCCCACCACGATCGCCACCGCGCTGGTACCGCCGGGCAGCAGAACGTCGCGCATGACGGTGGCACTCACCACCGTGCCGGCGACGAGCGCGATGATGATGATGACGCCGCCCATGGTCGGCGTGCCCTGCTTGGTATGGTGCGACTGCGGGCCGTCGTCGCGCACGTGCTGGCCGCACCCCCAGCGGCGCAGCAGGCGGATTGCCGGGCGCCCGAGGGCGACCGCCACCGCGAAGGCCGCAGCCAATGCCAGCGGGTCATGCACCGGTCAGCCTCCCCACGATCTGTTCAAAGGCCATTGCCCGCGACGCCTTGACCAGCACCAGGTCGCCGCGGCCCAAGACGTCGAGCGCCCACTGCGCCGCCTGCTCATTGCTGGACGCCCAGCGCACCCCTTCCGGCCCCATCGCCGCGCCCGCCCCGTCCGCGATCCACCGCCCGAGCTCGCCGACGGCGATGACGAGATCGAGGCCCATCAGCCCCGCCTGCGCACCGAGCGCTCGGTGCAGCTCGGGCGCGGTCGTTCCCAGCTCCAGCATATCTCCCAAGATCGCGATCTTGCGCTCGCCGCGGAGATCACCAAGCAGCTCCAGGGCGGCCTCCATGGAGGCGGGGCTGGCGTTGTAGCAGTCGTCAACGACGCGAAAACCGGCGGCGGTCTCGATGATTTCCGCCCGGCGCCGGGAGGCGCTGAACGAGGCCAGCCCGGCCGCAACCTGCTCCAGCCCGGCCCCGGCCTGCGCCGCCGCCGCGGCCGCCGCTAGCGCGTTGAGCACCAGGTAGCGCCCGGGGAGGCCCAGGCGCACCTGCACCTCACCCGCAGGCGCGACCAGACGGAAGCCGACGCCTTGCTCCGAGGCGGCTATCGCCGTCGCGCGAAACTGCGCCGCAGCGCCCTGGCCGAAGGTGACGACCTGCCCCTGCGCGCGCCGCGCCAGCCGCTCCAAATAAGGGTCATCCGCGTTCAGCACGGCGGTGCCGCGGCCCAGCGCCTCCACCAGTTCGCCCTTGGCGTCGGCGATGGCGTCGGCCGAGCCCAGGCGCTCGAGATGGCTGAGGCCGACGTTGGTCACCACCCCGATTTGCGGCTGCGCCAGCGACGCGAGGTAGGCGATTTCGCCCGGGGCCCGCATTGCCATCTCGATCACTGCGGCGTGGTGCCCGGGCGCCAGCGACAGCAGGGCCAGGGGAACGCCGATCTCGTTGTTGTAGTTCTCAGGGGTGGCGGCAACCGGCCCGCGACGCGCGAGGATGGCGGCGGTCATATCCTTGGTCGTGGTCTTGCCGGTGCTGCCGGTGATCCCGATCACGGGCACCTCGAAGCGCGCGCGATGGAGGCGCGCAAGATCGCCGAGCGCTCTCAGGGTGTCGGCGACGACCACCACGAACGCCTCGTCGCCGATCAGCGGCAGGCCCTCGGGCACGCGTGAAACGACGGCGCCGGCGGCGCCGGCGCGCAGCGCCGGCGCCACGAAATCATGGCCGTCGAAGCGCTCGCCGCGCAGGGCGAAGAAGCACTGGCCGGCGCCGACGGCGCGCGAATCGGTGGCCACGCCGGAGCACCTCGCGTCGCCCGACCCGGACGCCAGGCGGCCGCCGGTCGCGGCGACAATCTGAGCTGCGGTGAACTGCGCCATGTCCTACACCTGTCGACCGCCGGCTTGGCGGTTGCGCCCGGCGACGATCTCGGTCACCACCTCGCGGTCATCGAAATGGAGGCTGCGGTCGGCGAAGATCTGGTAGGTCTCGTGGCCCTTGCCCGCGACCAGGACGAGGTCGCCGGCGCGCGCTTCGTCGAGGGCGAGACGGATCGCCTCGCGCCGGTCGGGCTCGGTGTGGCAGCGGCGCCGGCTCGCCCGCGGGACGCCGGCGACGATATCGCGGATGATGCGCTCGGGCGGCTCGCTGCGCGGGTTGTCGGAGGTGATGAACGCCAGGTCGGCCAGGCGCGCGGCGATTTCCCCCATCAATGGGCGCTTGCCGGGGTCGCGGTCGCCGCCCGCGCCGAAGACCACGAGCAGCCGCCCCGGCACCAGCCGGCGGGCGTCGCGCAGGGCCTTCTCCAGCCCGTCGGGGGTGTGGGAGTAGTCAATTACGACCGCGAAATCCTGTCCCGCCTCGACGCGCTCGAAGCGGCCCCGAATCGGCGCCACCGATTCCAGCGCCGCGACCGCCGGCTCGAGCTCGACCCCGACCCCCAACGCGACCGCCAGTGCGGCCAGCGCATTGTAGACGTTGAACGTCCCCACCAGCTGCAGGTTCACCGGCAGCACTCCCTGCGGCGTCTGGACGCGAAAGGAGGTGCCGGCAGCGCTCAGCGCGACGTCGCGCGCCATGACGTCGCCGCGTCCCTCGATGCCGTAGGTGACGGTGAGGCCGACCGCGCGCGCGGTGAGGGCGCGGCCGGCGGGGTCGTCGGCGTTGATGACGTTGATGCGCAGGCGGTGGCGCGGGAACAGCAGCGGATCGCAGAAGAGCCGCGCCTTGGCCTCGAAGTAGTCGGTGGCATCGGTATGGAAATCCATGTGATCGCGGGTGAGGTTGGTGAAGACCGCGAAGGAGAAGGCGCAGTGGTCGGCGCGGCGCAGCGCCAGCGCGTGAGAGGACACCTCCAGCGCGCCATGCGTGACGCCCGCCTCGACCATCCGCCGCAGCAGGCGCTGCAAGTCGGGGGCCTCGGGCGTGGTGTGATGGGCCGGCACCAGCTCGTCCCCGATGCGGTGGCCCAGCGTGCCCATGACGCCGGTGGTGAATCCCGCGTGACGCAGGATCGCCGCCGTCAGGTAGCTGGTGGTAGTCTTGCCGTTGGTGCCGGTGATGCCTACCAGCGAGAGCTGGCGCGACGGGTAGTCGTAGAACGCGTCCGCGACCGCGGCGAGGGCGCTGCGCGTGTCATCCACCGACACCACCGCGGCCGCGCCGAAGTCTTGGCCGTCGGCGACGCGTCCGGGCTCCACTAACACCGCCACCGCCCCGCGCGCCAACGCGTCGCTGATGTAGAGGTGGCCATCGGTCTGCCGGCCCGGCAGACAGGCAAACAGGTTGCCCGCTTCGACCGCGCGCGAGTCATAGGCAACGCCGGTTATCCGCACCTCCGGCGCGCCCGTGAGTCGCAGGTAGTTGACGTCGGCGAGTAGTTCGAACAGGCTTCTCATCAGCGAGCGTTTCCTGCCGCGCCCAGCAGGCCCAGCACCATTGTGATTATAGCAGAACGCGCGTCCCCCGGACGCGCCGCGCACCAGAGAAAGCGATCGCCCCCGCACCGCTACTGCACGGGCGGCATCGCCTGCGCCAGCATGCGCGGCGGCATTCCCAGGTAGGCAAGCCCACGGCGGGCGATGTCGGCGAAGGCCGGCGCCGCCACTACGCTGCCGTAGCCGCTGCCTTGCGGCTCGTCAATCACGACCAAGATCGCCATGCGCGGGTCCTCGGCGGGGGCGAACCCGACGAAGGAGCCGACACGCAGGCCCGAGGCATACCCCTGCTCGGGCGTCGGCTTCTGGGCGGTGCCGGTCTTGCCGGCGACGGTGAAGCCGGCGACCTGCGCCGACTTGCCGGTGCCCTCCGTAACCACATCGCGCAGGATGCCGACCATGGTCTCGGCGGTGCGGGCGGACAGCGCCCGGCGGCCGCGCAGGAGCGGCTCCGCCGACGCGCCATCGGGGCCGCCGACGCGGGCGACGATGTGGAGCGGCGGCAGTACGCCGCGCGCGGCGACGGCGGAGTAGGCGCGGACGAGCTGCAGCGGGGTCACGCTGATGCCCTGGCCGAAGGCGAGGTTGGCCAACCGGATATCGCGCCACTGCTGGAGCGGCGGCACCGATCCCGTCGCCTCGCCGGGGAGGCCGACGCCGGTGCGTTCCGTGAACCCGAGCGCGCGCAAGGTGTGGTAGAACTTGCGGCTGCCCACCGCCGCGGCGATGGTCGCGGCCCCGATGTTGCACGACTGCACGACCACGCCGTGCAGATTGAGCGCGCCGTGAGCGCGGGAGCCGTGGTGCTGCGCGCAGTGGATGACGCGTCGCCCGATGCGCTTGGCGCCGGTGCAGCACAGCACCGGCGACTCGGGCGTCATGCCGCCTTCCTCGAGGGCCGCGCACGCGGCAACCAGCTTGAAGGTCGAGCCCGGCTCGTAGACGCAGGTGACCGCGTGATTGCGCCACTGCTCGCGGGGGAAGTCGCGGTAGTGGTTGGGGTCCATCGTCGGGTAGTTGGCCAGCGCCAGCACCTCGCCCGTCATCGGATCAACGACGACGGCGCTGCCGCCGGCGGCGCCGAATTGCTCCGCCGCCGCGCGCAGGGCCGCCTCCGCTGTCTCCTGGATGCGGACGTCTATGGTCAGGTATACGTCGCGCCCGCTTTCGGGCTTGACCTGCTGCAGGCGGCGTCCGGGGATGACGCGGCGATGACTGGAGCCGTCCACCTCCGCCACCAAGTAGCCATCACGCCCGGACAGGACCTCGTCGTATGCCAGCTCGATCCCCGCGCCGCCCAGGTGGTCATCGCGCACGAACCCGAGCGTCTGCCCAGCGAGGGCGCCGTAGGGGTAGAGGCGCTTCTTCTCCGCCTTGAACCCGACGCCCCGCAGGCCCTCAACCATCTTTCCGTCCGCGCCCCTGGTCGTCTGGCACAGCTCGCGCACCCGAACCACCACGTCGTCGTTTGCGCGCCGGCACAGCCACTGGAAGCGGCCGCCGCGCGCGAGCAGGGCCGCGATCTCCGTCTCCGGTCGCCCGAGGATCGCGGCGAGCCTCGCCGCCGGCCGCTGTTGAGGGACGATTCTCCCGGGATCGGCGAAGATGGAGTAAGTGATGCGGCTGAAGGCGAGGGGGACGCCGTTGCGGTCATAGATGGTGCCGCGGGCTCCCAGCAAGTCGGCGCGCACCCGCTGCAGCTTCTCCGCCTCCTTGGCGAGCACGGGATGGCGCACGACCTGGAGGTAGAAAAGCCAGACCCCCAGCAGGACAAAGCCGAGGGCGAACACGCAAGCCCATATACGGATGCGCCGGCAGATGCCGGCGGAGCTAAGCTGTCGCATTGGTTCCGCGCTCCAGTGATAGCGAAAGCGCGCCACCCCGCATCGCGCGCTTCCGGGCCGCCATTCGATTTAGAGCCGGTCGCAAGCGTCAGAGCCGGTCATGGGGTCGCCCCATCTGCGCCGTCCCGGCCGCGGTCCGCACCGCCGGGCTCCAGCCGGTGGTGACGACGCTGGTCACCTGCCGGGCGAGGGCGAAGTCGCGCAGCACGGCATGAAAGCGGGGATAGTGCCCGGAGCCGGCGACGGGCGCGCCGGCCGCGGACGGCAAGATGATGTAGTCAACCTCGCCCGCGGGGTCCGCCACCGTCATGCCCCACTGCTGGGCGACGGCGGCGATCCGTTCCTGGGCGCGCGCGCGCTCGACGTCGAAGCGTAACTGGCTGTTGGCCGCCTCCAGGCAGCGGGTCTCGGCGACCAGCGCCTGGCGCTGGTATTCGAACTGCGCAAGGCGCGCGTAGGAGCTGACATGAACGAGGGCGGCGATAATAAAGAAGGCGGTGAGCGCAAGGGCTGCGATTACTGGTTGTCTCGCTGTTGCCATTGGACGTCGGCGCTTGGGTCGCTCGCTGGGGGCGAATTGACGGTCCTGGTGCAACCGCTGCTGCAAATTGTGCTGTGACATGCGCTCACCGCCGCGGCAGATCCCGACGGAGGCAACGGGAGTCTGCCATTTGAGGCCGTATTAACCTGTGTCATTGACCCTAAGGGCTCTGCGGTATCCTCTCTGCGGCGCGCAGCTTGGCGCTGCGCGACCGCGGGTTGGATTCCACCTCCGCCGCGCCGGGGGTCACCGGCTTGCGCGTCAACACGCGCACCAGCGGCCGCCCCTCGCAGCGGCAGATGGGCAGGAACGGTGGGCAGCGGCAGGCTCTGGAGTGATCGCGGAACGCGTTCTTCGTCAGCCGGTCCTCCAGGCTGTGGTACGACAGCACCACGATCCTGCCCCCGCCGCGAGTGCGACGGAGGGCCTGGGGGAGGGCCTGACGAAGTGCCGCGAGCTCGTCGTTGACCGCGATTCTCAGGGCCATCATGCTGCGGGTGGCCGGGTGAGTTCGCTGGCTGTGCGCGCCGGATGGGATCGCTGCTGCGACTAGTTCTGCGAATTGCGCGGCGGTGCGGATCGGCGTCCGCCGCCGCTGGGCGACGATTGCCCGCGCGATGCGCCTTGCCCACCGTTCCTCGCCGAACTCCCACAACAGGCGGGCCAGATCCTGCTCTGGGAGCTCGGCCACCAGCGCAGCCGCCGGCTTGCCGAGCGCGGGATTCATCCGCATGTCCAGGGGCGCGTCGGAGCGGAAACTGAAACCGCGCCCCGCGACCGCGGTAAGCTGCTCGGCGGAGGCTCCCAGGTCGAACAGGAAGCCGTCGGCGACCGGCCGGTCCAAATTGTCAAGGATCGTTTCGAGGTCTCTGAAATTGCCCTGAACCAGGAGCGCCCCGCCGCTCGGGGCCAATCGCCTGCTGGTTCTCTCTATGGCCTCGGCGTCCACGTCCAGGCCGATCAGCTCGCCCGTGGGCCCCAGTCGCTCCAGCATCGCCTGGGCGTGTCCGCCGCTGCCCACCGTGCAGTCCACCACCCGCATCCCCGGCTGCAACGCCAAGTGCTCAAGCACTTCGGCCACCATCACCGGGCGGTGGACCTGCTCGTTCATTTTTTCTTTCGGCAGGATTCAGCGCCGGTCCGCCGAATCCTCACAACTGTAGGCTGGAAGCCGACTCTTGCACCGCCTCCTGGCTGAGCTTGCTCTCCTCGAACAGGCGGTACGCTTGCGGGTTCCAGATCTCGATGCGGTCGAACGTGCCCCGCAGGATGGCTTCGTTAGCAATGGACGCCCGCGCCCGCAACTTGGGCGGAATGAACACGCGGCCCTGGCCGTCGAGCTTCGCCTCGCAGCCGGAGCCGAACAGCCGCTGCAATGCCATCCCCTTCTCGTTGTCGTATGTCACCTTCGACAGCTTGTCCCTGATCTCGTCCCATCGCCACTTCGGCAGGATGAACAGGCAGTTGCCGTTGAGTCCCGGGCACAGGAAGAAGGGTTCCGCCAGTTGGGGCCTCCAGGTCGCCGGGACCGTGACTCGGCCCTTGTCATCGAGCTGGTGTTCGAACTCCCCCCACAGGTCGGAGGTCACCTTTCGCCCCTTCGCGTTGCCGCTGTTGGACCACTTCGGGTCCACCGTCTCCCACTGCGCGCCACAATTTACCACACTACCTCACCAATGTCAATAGCCTAGCCCCCTGTATTTCAGGAATCTTGCGAATTATTTCCACACCGCTCCACGCCGGGCCCGTTTCGACACCGCACCACATCACCTCTCAGGCTCTCAGGCGCCCGGCGCGAGCAATTGCGCCCACCCGCCGCCAACGATCCGCGAACCGCCAGGGCCAAACCTGCATTACTATAGGCAGAGCAGTCTTGGCTGCTCCGCGAGCCAGCCCGCCGGGCGGCGCGACTCCGGCCGGAGCGCAGACAGGCAGTAGGCGGTGAAAGCGGCGATGACATGGGCGGCCCACCCGGGGACGTATGAACGTTTGGCGCGGCGCTTCCATGCGGGGGTGTACAGCTACCTGTGCTGGCTATGCAGCGATGCCGACCTCGCGCAAGACCTGACCCAGGCGACGTTCGTTCAGGTCTGGCGGCATCCGCCGGAGTTCCGCGGAGAACGCGCTCTGAGGGCATGGGTGTACCGGGTCGCTCGCAACGAGTACCTCCAGCACCAGCGGCGCCCAAGCCTGGAGACCATCGCCCTCGATGAGAGCACGGAGGCCTCGGCGGTGGAGCCACCCAGGTTCGATCCACAGCTCCGGCTCGAGCGACAGGAGCTCGTCCGCGCCGTGCGGGGCGCGCTCGGCAGGCTGCCGGACACGTACCGCGAGGTCATCGTCCTGCACAACCTGGAGGGCTTCTCGCTCGAGCAGGTGGCGTCGGTGCTGGGAATCCCGAAGGGAACCGTCAAGTCGCGCCGCGCGAAAGGGTTTGCGCTGCTCCGGGGGTTGCTGGCGGAGGAGGTGATCTGCGATGAGATGCAGCCGAGTGCGACAGATGCTTCGTGAAGGGGAAGGTGGTCTGGGGTGGAGGGTGTCCCCTCGCCGATGCCTGCACCTGGCGCGGTGCGGCGGCTGCCGGGCCGAGGCGCGGTCCCTGCGGGCGCTGCGGCGCGCCCTGGGAGAGGTGGGGCGCTTCGAGCCGCCGGCGGAGCTGCTCGCGCAAATCCTGGAGGTGCCGGAAGCGATGGGTGGAGGTGTGACCTTGAGAGGTGGGGATAATGCACTGCCGGATGTGGGACAGGCGCCCTCGCCTGTCAGACAGGCGCCGCTCTGCGGCGCCAACACAGCCGAGGCGGCTGTGCCACATGGTGAGTGCCTCAATCCATCCCCACAAGAAAGAGTCATACCTGTTGGCGGGCGAGGCGTCCGCCCTACCAAAGAGAAGGGGGAGAGGAGAATGAGACGGATGGCATTGGCAGGTTTGGCATTGCTGGCAGTCGCGGTTACCGCCGCGGTGTTCGTTCCCCGCCGTGGGGCCAAGCAGGATGCGAGATCCATTCTGATCGCCGCCGCCCAGGCGATGGAGGAGGCCAAGTCGGTGCACTTCGCAGGACACGGTTCGGGACCATCCAAGGACACCCCAAGCGGGATGAAGATGATGTCAGAGCGATTCGAGATCTGGGCAGGCAGTAGCAAGGGGTATGTCCGAGTCGTCTCCCCAGACGGCAAGTTGAGCGGGCTGACCGTGCTCGATGCGGACGCGCGCGAGTGGTGGAACTACGACGCAAAGGACAATGCGGTCTATGTCGCCGACCTTACGCCGATCGCCGACCGGGTGGGCGACGCCGTGGCGCAAGTGAACCAA
Organism: Armatimonadota bacterium; assembly: GCA_035527535.1. Lineage (NCBI taxonomy): Bacteria > Bacillati > Armatimonadota > Armatimonadota bacterium. The sequence continues at coordinate 7,115 of DATLAK010000044.1, read as the reverse complement.
ATGCTCCGTTCATCGTTAGCGACCCCAACCCCAGGGGAGATCAAGACCCTGGTGGGCGCTGCGGGGTTCTGCGATATCAAGGAGTCGGTGACTTCGCAGACGCGTGAAGGACGCAAGGTGCTTGTGGTCACGGTGACCGCAACGATTAGCTCCTCCCCTCGCAAGGTGACTGGGAGATGGGTATGCGAGGTAGACGCCGAGACAAACCGTCTCCTGACCATGCATCAGTACGCCCAGGCTGAGGGGTCGCCGGAGGAGTTGGTGCAGGTTGTTGATCTGGTCGAGTATGATGTGCCGTTTCCCGCCGCGCCAACCAAGCTGGGGCTTCCTGAAGGCACAAAGACGGTGCAGGCAACCGCAACCATCGAGAAGAGCGCAAGTCTGCTGCGGCTGGTCATGACGGCGGACGGAAAGCGGATCGGCCAGATGGACATCCAACCGAGCAAGGAGCAGTTGAGGGCGCAGTCGGAGCGGTGAGACGCGCAGACGCGGCGGGGCGGTCAGGGGGCCGCCCCGCCGCAGCAGATGGAGCATGGGCGCCCCCGCCCGTGGGAGAGCGGCGCAGTGCGGCGTCCGTCGTAGGGGCGCAATCGATTGCGCCCAACCCATAGGGCGCGAAAGCGGACGTGTTCCGCATGGCTATCACGGCCGAGGCGGCCATGCTCCGCGGGCAATCTCCACCGCCCATGCGAACGTGTCCGCCACGACGCGCCGCCGTTCCTCGGCAGCCCGGCGCAAGGCGGCGCGGGTTTCATCGCCTGCGTTCCAGGCAGCGATGATGGCCTCTGCAAGGCGCGCTTCCGGCAACTCCTCTCCCTGCCAGGGAGAGGTCGGCCCGCCCTCGCGGCCCGGGGGAGGGTGGGCATCCCGTGTGTGTACCCTCACCCTACCCTCTCCCGCCTTCGCGGGCTTCGTAGCCCAGCTTCGTCGGGCGAAGTAGCCCTGAGAGGGAGAGGGGTGCGATGACCGTGACTCCGAGACTTCTACGTCACTCCCAGCGAGGTCGGCGGTGGTCGCGGCCACGTTCAAACCCAAATCGGTCATGAAGGCTTCGACCTTGGGATCATAGCTGATCGCGACCGGCATCGCCCCACCCATGGCGGCGAAGATGAGCGCGTGCAGGCGTACCCCCACCACCACCCGCGCGCTGCCGATCATGGCCGCCAGCAGCGCGGGGGGCAATTCCGGCTGCGCGAAGATTCCGCCGACAGCGTCGGCCAGGGCCGCGCAGGCTGGATCGTCCTGAGGCCGTTGCATGGGGAAGACGACCACCTGTGGCCGCGGAGCGCCCAGGTGTGGGACAGGCGCCCGCGCCTGTCCTATTCGCCGCCGCTGGAGCGGCGGCGACACAGCCGGGGGCGGCTGTGCCACATCTCCGAATTGCGCGGTCGCGCACTTGACCGCCGCCGCGAGGGAGGCGACGACTCCCTCCCCTGCTCCACTGATGTGCCATGTGCGCGGTGCGATGGCAAGCACGGAGCCGGGATCCTCGACGCCGATGCCGCGCCAGGCCGCGGCGACCTCTTCCGCGGGGGGCAGGCTCATGGCGAAGGAGAGGTCGGCGCCGACGCGAATGGGCGGGCGGCTGACCCCCAGGCGCTCCAGCTCGCGCGCGGATTCCGAATCGCGCAGCGCGATACCCTGCACGCGGTTCAGGCAGCGGCGCACGAGCGCGCGCACCCACCATCGGCGCAAGGGGCCGATGCCCTGCCCCAGCACCACCACCGGCACGCGAGCGAGCAATGCCTGGCGCATGACGTAGAGGTAGTAGAGGCATGACCGCGCGCTGGTGGCGTCCTGGAAGAGGTTGCCGCCGCCGCTGATGAAGAGGTCGGCGTCACGCAGCTCGCGCCTGAGCGCGCCGAGACCGCGCCCGATCGCGCGGACGCCGTGAAGGTTCGCCGTAGCCGCGGGAGCGCCGGAGAGGACGGTGATGTCCATTGGGTTGCCGGAACCGGACACAGCGGCTAGGCCGTTGCCCGCCGTGGCGGTCGTTTGCGACCTAGCAACCGGGGGCCCCGATGAATCGGGATTCGGAAACGGCTGTGCCACAAGGCCGGCAATGAGGCCTGCCAGCACCGCCTCGTCGCCCGCGTTGTGAAAGCCGTAGTAGCCTGAGATGATGACGCGCAAGCTCGCTCCGGGTATGGCAGATGGAAGATCTTAACCACCAAGGTGGCTAGGTCAGCAAAGCTGACCGCCACGGCGGCCCCTGGCCTAGCCGCACCAAGCCACAAGGAAATGGTAGGCCAGGCGTCTCGCCTGGCAAGTCACGAGGTTGGCAGCCGAGGCGGTCGTCCTACCATTTCTTGTCTTCGTGTCTTCGTGGTTTACCCGCCGTTACTCCCGGCCTTCGACCTCGAGCCTGACCTGGAGCGGCCCGGCAGTCCAGGTGTCGGCGGCGGCGCGGGCCACCACCAGTACGTGGTCGCGGTGGCGCTTGACCTCGCGGATGACGTGCAGCAACTCGGGGTAGCGCATCTTGCCGACGACCTCGTCGGGTTCGGGGAACAGGGACTCCACATGCTCGCCCGGGTGGCCGGCGGGCAGCGCCATGACCCCGGCAGCGCGCGCGCGAGCCGATACCTGGCCGCGCAGGAAGGCCCACAGCTCCAGAAACAGGCTTACCTCATCGAGCGAACTGCTCACTGACGTGCGTGCGATCTCCTGGTCACGGCGAAACACCAGGGCGTTATGGAAGAGCTCGAAATCCACCAGCACCGTCTCGCCCCGCACGACGTTACCTACCGACACGGCGCGCACGATGACGCTGCCCGGCGTGGCGCTGATGGTGGCGGCGAGCGCGGCCAGCACCTGCTCCTCACCGTAGTAAACTACCTGCCCCGTGTCCTCGTCCAGCACCGGGCGGAAAACGGCGATCGCCCGGTTGTCTTCGCCCTTGCCCGCGCCGGCGGCGTCCGCGACCTGGTTGATGCTGGTGACCATCTGCCGCAGGTCACGCTGCACCTGCTCCGCCGGCCGCGCCCCCTCGACCACCAGCGTCAGCATGTCTTCGTTGGCGCCGAAGATGACCGGCTGGCTGCGAATCTCGCCGAACTGGGTGCGAATCTCGCCGAAGGTCTGCAGCGCGCGGGAGCGCCACTGTGAGAGGTCCTGGATCTGCGCCTGCAGCTTGCCGACCTCCGCCTGCAGCGCGTCGCGCTGGCTCTCCAGGCTCAAGAGGTTGCGCCCGATCTCGAGCGACACCCGTGTGGCGTTCTGCAGCTCGTGGCTCTTGTCGGCGAGGTTCTGCTCGACCTGCGCCAGCTGCGCTGATGTCTGGTCGAGCTGTTCCCGGGCGGAGGCGAGGAGCGAGCGCGTCGAGGTCAGGTCGCGACGGCTGCCGGCGAGCTCGCCGGCGACCTCGTGCAGCCGGGCGGTGGTCGCCTGCAGGTCGCGCTTCTGGGCCTCCAACTGGGCGGCCTTGCGTCGCAGCTGGCCGGACACGCGGAGCAGTTGCCCCTTGGTGCTGGTGAGTTCGCCGGTCTGCGAGCGCAGGGCCGCGGACACTTCCCGCAGGCGCCCCTGTGCGTCATCCAGGCGGCGCTGGACGCGCACGGCGCGGGCCTCGAGCTCGCGCGCGGTGCGCTCCAGTTGCAGGTTTTCCCGCCGCATCGCCGCCACGTGCAGGAAGGCGTCGCGCACGTTCTGCGACACCAGCATCGCCGAGGTCAGGGTGAAGGCGGCGATGAGCATCCCCGCGAACACCGAGATCGCGACCGCGGTGTGGCGCGGGCGCAAGTGGAACAGCGTCAGCCGCCGGCGACCCATGCGGCGACCGATGATATCGCCCACGTAGGCGATGACACCGCTCACTACGATCAGCGCCGCGATCAGGAATACGCCGTAGCCGCCCATCAACCGCCGTTCCCGCGCTCGCGCGCATGCGACCTCGCCCGAGCCGTCGTCGGGGTCATTATAGGCGCGCCCCTGATGCGCGTCAAGGAAAGCCGCGCCAAGCCGCCAGGGGTATGTCCGCGGACCGTGGGGACTGGGGAACAAACTCCTCCCCCTTCCAGAGCCTGCCCTGAGCCTGTCGAAGGGGGGAGGATTGAGGTGGGGGTGGCAGGCACGGCGTTTTCACCCTCACCCCGCCTCTCCCTGAGAGGGAGAGGAGTTAGTCAGCCCCCCGCCCGCCACACCCACCAAGATCGAACACACCCCGCGCCAGGGCCGGCGGGGGCGGCGGGCCGTGCGAACCATCCTGTGCCCCCGCGCGTCAAATGGGCGTGGCAGGAGACGTCGGTGTAAGCGAGCTCCGCCTTGTGCGCTGGGCCCACCACTGCGGGCAGGACATTCCGTACCCGGTGCGGTAAACTAGCGGACGATGGTCGAGCGCCCATATCAGGTGCGTCCGGAGGTGCAGGGATGAGCAAAGGCAGATTGCGAAGGGTCGCCGCATGGTCGGCGGTGATAGTGCTGTTCGCGGCGGCGAGCGCACTGGCGATGGAGGCGGCCGCGCGCACGCGCACGTGGGGTGATCGCGAGGAGGGCGAGGTGCTGGTTAACGGCGCGGTGGTGATGCGGATTCGCAGCGCCGCCGGCGGCTATAGCGCGACCCAGCGCGCCGAGACGGTGGCGGCGCGGTTGAACCAGGCTTTCGCCGCGGGTGCGCAGTGGGGCGATTTCCGCGTAGGCCAGGTCAATAATGAGACCGCGCTGGTGACCGACGGCGGGAAGCTGATCGTGACCGCGGACCGCTTCCACGCGCAGGCCAACGGCACCACGCCGATGATGCTGGCGCGGGCGTGGAACGCCAACTTGGTGCAGGCGCTGGGCGGCGAGGTCGAGGCAGCGGCGCCGGTCTCGCCCGAGGTCAACTGGGAGCGCCAGGGCGACAAGATCGTCCCCATCTTCAGCATCGGCACCCCCGGCGTCTCCATCGGCGGGGCGCGCGTGGTGGGCCCGGCGGTCGAAATCGGCAAGGTCAAGGCGGTCGCGCAGATCGAGGCCAACTTCAAGGACGCGGTGCGCGCCCACATCTACGTTCCCGTCTCCTCCATCAGCGTGCGCCCGCAGCGCGTGCAAGGGGTGAGCGTGGAAGCGCTGATTGACTACAACCTCCCGTTCTAGGGCGACAGGAGCCAATGACATGACGACATTGCGCAGAAAGCTGGACCGCCGCCTGGTGACGGTGCTGGCGGGGCTGGTGATCGTGGCCCTGGTGGGGGGAGCGGCGGTGGCGCTGGACATCGGCGGTCTGGTGAAGATCTTCGGCATCGGCTATGTGGTCCAGCACTTCTCGGGGGACATTGACTCGTTCCTCAATAAGACGCTGGGCGAGCGCGGGGCCGAGATCCGCGGGGCGACCAAAGTGGTGCCGATTCTCTCCGTGGGCAGCGGCGGCTTTATCGGCGCGGCGCAGGTGGTGGGCGTGCCGAGCAAGGTCGAGACGGTCAAGGCGGTCGCCCAGGTCGAGACCAAGTACCACGACCGCTTCCGCATGCGCGTGCTGATCCCGGTAAGCACCGAGACCGTGAGCGGATCCCCCAAGGGCGTGTCCGGCGTCGGGGTCTCGGCGGTGCTCGATTTCGAGATCTAGCCGCCGACCGCTGGGCGCCCACGGCGTGTGCGTCTCTGCGCCGGGGCAGGACCGCGCCGGCGCCAGGCGAAACCGCCTGGCCGAGCCTGGAACATGATCCTGCCTGAGTCGCACCTCGAGCCCGAAGGCGAGGCCCGTGTAGAGGCCGCCCGCAGCGCCATCAACCCGGAGCTGGCGGTGGCCATCTTTCGCACCACCTTCGTGGTGATGGTGGTGGCCACGCTGTCCGGGCGCGGCGGCGTGGTGGACCTGCTGTCGCCCCTCTACGTCACCATCCTGCTCGCGGGAGTATACAACGCAGCGCTGCTGGTGATGTACTGGCGGCGGGTGTCTTTCCCCGGGCAGCGTCATTTCATTCTCAGTCTCGACATCGTCTTCATCACCCTGTGGGTGGGACTGAGCGGCCCCACCGGCCTGGCGTTCTTCCCGCTCTACTACGCGCTGGCGGTGATCGCGGCGTTGTGGTTCGGCACCGCGGGCGCGCTGGCGACCGCGGTCGTCTCGGGGGCGCTCTACGTCGCGGTGCTGGCCGCGGCCGGCCCCGACGCCGCCATGAGCGTCGGCGATGCGCTGCGAGAGCGAGTACCGTTCCTGGTATTGGTGGCGCTCCTGAGCGGCTATGTCGCGGACGCGCAGAAGCGGGAACGACAGACCTTCGAGCGCACGGCGCGAGTGCTCGCCGCCTATCGTCAGCAGCGACGCTTGATGCAGGACTTCTATGACCTGGTCAACCCGCAGGCGCTGGCCTCCCCGCCCGACCTGGAGGTGGGAGTCGCCTTCCGCCCCGCGCTGCGCATGGGGGCCGGTGACTACTATGACTTGCTGCACCTCGACGGCGGGCGCTACGGGTTGTGCGTGGCCGACGTCGCCGGCAAGCACGGCGCGGAGGTGCTGCGCGTGCCCGTGGTCAAGTACGCCCTCAAGGTGGCGGCGATGATCGAGCCCGGGCCCGCACAGGTGGTGGAACGCGTCAACCAGTTGGTCTTCGACGAGCTGCAGCCGGACCGCTTCGTGACCATGTTCTATGCCCAAGTGGATCCATCGGCCGGAGCCATCACCTACGTCAACGCGGGCCACGATCCGCCGCTGCTGGTGCGCGCGTCAGGAGCCACCGAAGCGCTGGCCAGCGGGGGGCTGGTGCTGGGCGTGCTGAGCGACGCCCGCTACGAGCAAGGACGACTGCGCTGGACGCCGGAGGATGCGTTGGTCTTGTACACCGACGGCGCGGTGGAGGCGCGCGGCGCGGGCACCGAGGAGTTCGGCGCCGACCGCTTCCGCGAGACCGCGTGCGCCGCCCTCGCGGCGGCGGACTCGGCGGCCGCTGCGGCGCAAGCGATACTCGCCGCGATCGAGCGCTACGCCGCCGGCGGCCACCGGCGGGACGATATCACGATCATGGTGGCGCGGCCCGCGCGGCCGGCCGCGAAAGAGTGAGATGACGACCGCGGCGGCGCTGGCGGGGGGAACCGCCGAGATGGTACTTGCGCGCGCTATGTAACGGGGAAGGAAAACCGCCAAGGGGAGGGAATCGGACCTGGGCGCGGAAACGTGGGCGCCCCGACCGGTCGGGGCG
>DATLAK010000043.1 GCA_035527535.1 Armatimonadota bacterium | reverse complement strand
TGTGATTCCCATTGAGGAATGCCACGTATAGCAGCAAGCCTTCCTGCTCAGCGCATTCACCAGTCTGTGCCATCAACCAATACCTAAAAACAGCACGCTCGGAAAAAGAGCCTTGACTCTTACATAGCAGCAACGCGAAGGATCTTGCCTGGAGAACATCCCATCCCAGGATTCTTCGCCAAGGCTCAGAATGACATCTCTTGGCCTTAACTGAGCAGCATTGAGATTAGCCTGGATCCGCCATGGCTGCCCCGCCCACTGTCCGCGATATCGTCGCTCTCCTCGAAAAGCCGTTGCGGCTGGAGCAGAAGAACGGCTACGACAACCGCTCGGCGACCAATGGCATTGCCGCCTATGCCGGCGAATGGGCGCGCAGGGGCGAACATGAGGGCGCGACGAAGGAGATTCGCGAGCGATTCGCGGTCGTGCGGCGGCGGCTGGCGGGCTATGACGCCGCCGGGATCGAGAAGCGCCAGCCTATGGTGGCGGCCGCCTTGCGCGCGCTGGAGCAGGTACGCGAGCTCGACGGTCAGCCCACCGCTGGCGCGGCCACCAGGAGCGGCCGTCGCGCGCCCGAGGCGGCGCGGCCCGCACGACCTGCGCCGCAACCCCCAGACCGCGCGAAGTGGCGCGAGCTGGATGCCCCCTACGAGTACGCGGGCAAGGGCAGGCGCCCCAAGTGGATTGATCGCCTGCCCAAGCTGGGCATTCACGCGAAGCGCGACCTCTTGCTGCATTTCCCGCGCGACTACGTAACGTACAAGCGCATCGCCGACATCGCCGACGGCGAGCGCGTGTTCATGCGGGCCACCGTCGTCCAGCGCGACGTCTCCGTGCTACGGCGCTCGCGGGGTAACAGCGTGCGCCGCTACGCGCTCGAGGTCGCCGACGACAGCGGCAAGGCGTGGGTGACCTCATTCGTCAGCTACTCCGGGAGCAAGCGCTTGACCCAGTGGAACCCGTTGACCCTGCCGCACGAGCCGGGCGCCCGCCTGCTCATTGACGGCACGGCCAAGGTGTGGGCCGGGTCGGTCGAGGTCCAATACCTGGAGGCCTCCGCCGACACCTGGGCGGACGAAATGGCGCCGGGGCAACTGGTACCCGTCTATCCGCTTACCGACGGCGTCTATCAGATGTACCTGCGGCGGGCAATCCGGGGTCTGCTCGAAGGCTACGCCACGGCGGCTCCGGAGGCGCTGCCGCAGCGCCTCCGCACCGAGCATCATCTATGCGGCATCGCGGAGGCGCTGACTAACCTCCACTGGCCGCGAGACGAGACGGCCCTGCGCCGCGCCCGGCGCCGCCTCGCGTTCGAGGAGTTCTTGCTGCTGCAATTGGCCTTGGCGCAGCGCAAGTCGGAGCGCCAGGCGCCGGGGCTGGGCATGCGACTGCCGCCGCGCGGCGACCTCAGCCAACGCCTGGAGGCGAAGCTGCCCTTCCGCCTCACCGCCGCGCAGAAGCGCGTCATCGGGGAGATCGCCGCCGACATGGCCTCCGACCGCCCCATGAACCGCCTGCTGCAGGGCGATGTCGGCTCGGGCAAGACGATAGTGGCGGTGGCGGCGCTGCTGACCGCGGTGGACAATGGCTGCCAGGGGGCGTTGATGGCGCCGACCGAGATCCTGGCGGAGCAGCACTACCTGGTGCTGTCGCGGCAGTTGGCGGACTTCGGCATCGGCGTGGAGCTGCTCATCGGCTCGGTCAAGAAGCGCGACAAGGAGCGCATCTACGAGCGCGTGCGCAGCGGCCAGACACCGGTGATCGTGGGCACGCACGCCTTGATTCAGGAGGGAGTGGAGTTTCATCGGCTGGGCATCGCCGTCGTGGACGAGCAGCACCGCTTTGGGGTCGTGCAGCGGGCGGCCCTGCGCGACAAGGGGCCGACCCCCGAGCTGCTGGTGATGACCGCCACCCCCATCCCGCGCACGCTGGCGCTGACGGTTTACGGCGACCTCGACGTATCGGCGCTGGACGAGATGCCCCCGGGGCGCAAGCCGGTGGAGACGCGATGGCTGCCGGCGCAGCGCCAGGACGAGGCCTTCGCCTTCGTGCGCCAGCAGGTGTCCCAGGGGCGGCAGGCCTACGTTGTGTGCCCGCTCATCGAGGAGTCGGAGAAGTTGGAGGCGGAGGCGGCGGTGCAGCTGCACGAGGAACTGCGCGCGCGGGTGTTCCCGGATCTGCGCCTGGGACTGCTCCACGGCAGGATGAGCACCGCGGACAAGGACGCGGCGATGGAATCCCTGCGCCGCGGCGAAACCGACATCGTGGTCTCCACCACCGTCATCGAGGTCGGGGTGGACGTGCCCAACGCGTCGGTGATGGTGGTGCTGAACGCCGAGCGATTCGGACTGGCCCAGCTTCACCAACTGCGCGGGCGCGTCGGCCGCGGCAGTTGCCAGTCGTACTGCCTGCTGGTGACGGACGGCCGCTACAACCCGCACCTGCGCAGCGCCGGCGACGATCCCGCGCAGGAGGGACGGCGGCGGGTGCGAGCCATGGTCGAGACCACCGACGGCTTCGTCATCGCCGAGGAGGATCTGCTGCTGCGCGGGCCGGGGGAGTTCTATGGCACGCGCCAGCACGGGCTCGAGGATCTGCGGGTGGCGCGCATGGGGCGAGACGTCGCCTTGCTCGAGCAGGCGCGGCAGGCAGCGCTCGCCCTGGTGGAGAAGGACCCGCAGTTGGACCGATCCGAGCACGCGCTGCTGCGAGAGCGCACCGCCGAGATCCGGCGCCGCATGGAGGCGGCGGCGCCATAGCCGGTGGCGACGGAGTGCCATGCGCATCATCGGAGGAGAGCTGCGGGGGCGCAAACTGAAGTCGCTGCGCGGGCACGCCGTGCGCCCGACCTCCGAGCGCACGCGCGAGGCGCTGTTCGACATGCTGGGCGCCCGCGTCGTCGGCTGCCGTTTCCTCGATCTCTTCGCCGGCGTGGGGGCGGTGGGGTTGGAGGCGCTGAGCCGCGGCGCATCGCGAGTGGTGCTGGTGGAGGCGAGCGACCGCGCGCTGCGCGTGATCCGGGCGAATGCGGACCTGGTGGGAGGCGCCGCGGAGCAAGCCCCTAAGCCTTTGGGGCCGGGGTGGCGGTCGCGCAGCGACCTAGCCACGCGGCTGAGCGTGCTGCCGGGCAATGCGGCGACAGCAGTACGAGGATTGGCAAGCGCGGGGGCGAAGTTTGACATGGTCTTCATGGATCCGCCCTACCGCGACCGGAGGGCGTTGGAGGGAGCGCTGGAGGAAATAGCGCGCGAAGGTGGAATCTTGGCTCCCGGGGCGGTGGTGGTGGTAGAGCACGAGGCGCGCGCCGGCCCGCCAGCGGCGAGCGGGACTCTGTGCCTCGAGCACAGCCGCCGCTACGGCGACACAGCTCTGACCTTCTATCGGCCGCGGCGCGAACCGCACACCGACGCCCCGAGCGCGCGGTAACGGTCGGGCGTGGACACCGTCCGCGCCGCCCGGCTATTCGAGGATTGAGGGAGGCTTGCGCATGGCGGTAGCCGTATATCCCGGCAGCTTCGATCCCGTCACCAACGGCCATCTCGACATCGTCGAGCGGGCGGCGGAGCTATTCGAGCGAGTGGTGGTCGCGGTGGCGACGGATTCGAACAAGGCGCCGCTGTTCAGCAGCGAGGAGCGGGTGGCGATGCTGCGCGATACCTGTGCCCACCTGGCCAACGTGGAGGTGGACGCCTTCGGTGGGCTGCTGGTCGAGTTCGCCGCGCAGCAGGGCGCGTCGGTGGCGGTCAAGGGCCTGCGCGCGGTGTCCGACTTCGAGTACGAACTCCAGCAGGCGCTCATGAATCGCACCCTCGGCCAGGGGGTGGAGACGGTGTTCTTCATGACCAGCCCCGAGAACCTGTTCCTGAGCTCCAGCACGGTCAAGGAGATCGCGCGGCTGGGGGGCGACGTCAGTCCTTACGTGCCGCCGCAGGTGCGCGCGCGCCTGCAGCAGAAGTTCCGGTGAGCGCGGCGCGGGGAGATCAGCCGCGCGCGGGCGACGGGAACCTATGAAAAGGGGGATCCTGCGATCGAAGACCTAAAGCCGCAATCGGTGCGTGACATGGACAGCCTCGAGATCATCCGCCAGCTCGAGGACGTGGTGGATCGTGAAACCAAGTGGCACGCCTTCCAGCGCGCGTGGGGCGTCAACGAAGAGAAGTTCTTCACCCTCCTCAATCGCCTGCGGGCGTCCCTGCCGGAGGACCTCAAGCAAGCGAGCCGCATCGCCCGCGAGAGCGATCGCATCCTTGCCGAGGCGCACGAGCAGGCGGGGCGCATCCTGGCCGAGGCGCAGGAGCAGGCGGCGCTGCTGGTGTCCAACGACGAGATTAGCAAGCAGGCGGTGCGGCAGTCGGAGGAGATCCTGGCACGCGCCCGCGAGGAGGCCGAGCAGACTCGGCGCGAGGTCAACGACTATGCGAAGCGCGTGCTCACCAATCTCGAGAGCTACACTGCGAAGCTCCTGACCACCATCGAGCGCGGCCGCCAACGCCTGGAGCAGGACGTCCCCATCAACGATACCACTCCCGAGGAGGGCTCGCGCTAGGCGCCCGCGCCGCCGGCACAGGCTCTGGGCCGGTGCCGGTATTACGCAGGCTGGAGGGCCTGCGCGAGGACGACTTCGTCGTCGCCGAGCACTCCAGCCTGGTCTTCGTCGGCGACCGCGCGGTCATCACCTACGATGTCACCGGCTCGGCGCTGGCGTTCGGGCACTCGCTCAAACTGCGCGTACTGCCCGTCGCATGGTTCTACCAGCGGGCGTAGGGCGCGGGCCGGGGCGGCGGGAGCGGTCAGGGCGGACGTCTCCCGCTTCAATTGCGGGCCGAAGTAGCATATAATAGGGGACGTGCAATAGACGTGTCGCCACCGAGCGCGGAGGGCTAAACAGGTATGGGCTTCGTCAACATGCGCAGGAACTTCGGCCGGCACATGCGCCTCCTCATGTGGGCATTCCTGGCGGTTTTCATCGTCGGCTCGGCCATCGTGTTTGGTCCCGGGATTTTGAGTCCCCCGCCTCGGAGCGAGGACCGGCGCGGGGACGAGGTCTTGGCGGTGGTTAACGGCGAGAAGATCGGCCGCGCCCGCTACGAGACATTGTTCCAGGGGATCTACGAGCGTTGGGATCGTGCGGGGTTGATGTCGCTCGGCGGGTTGGAGCCGCTGCGGGCGCGCCTGCTGGAGGAGATGATGCAGGAACGGCTGCTGGTGGCGGCCGCCAAGCAGGAGGGAATCAAGGTCTCGTCCCGGGAGCTCAAGCGAGAGCTGGCGCAGCAGGTGGAAGCGGAGCTCAAGCAGCGCGGCGGGGGCGACCGGGATTACCGGCGCCTGGTCGAGGCCTCCGTGCAGGGGCGGAAGGATGAGCTGCGCGAGCAGATGCTCATCCAACGGCTGCAGCAGCAGGTGGTGTCCCAGGTGCGGACCAGCGACGAGGATGTGCGCAAGAGCTATCGGGAGATCCGCGTGCGGCGGCTGCTGGTGCGCATTGACGAAAGCGGCAAGGCGGGGCTGTCGGAGGCGATGGCGCGGGAGAAGGCGGAACAGTTGCTGGCGAAGCTCAAGGCCGGCGCCGATTTCGCGGCGATGGCGCAAAAGAGCTCGGATGACAAGGCGACCGCGGCGAAGGGAGGCGACATGGGGTTCATCGGCCGCGGGCGCACGTGGCCCGATCTGGAGACGACTGCGTTCGGCCTGCGGGTGGGCCAGTTGAGCGGCCTGGTGAGAACGCCGGAGGGCTACGAAATCATCAAGGTGGAGGCGGAACGCAGCAACCTGCCCGCTGACTTCGACCGCAAGCGGGCCGAGTACCGCCGGCAGTACGCCCAGCAGCAGCAGACGCAGGTGTGGGGCGAGTTCATGGAGCGCCTGCAGCGACAGGCCCGGGTGGAAATTCGCGACCCCGAGATGCGCGCAGCTAAGGCCATGACGGAGGGCAAGATCGATGTCGCCATCGCCGAGTTCAAGCAGGCGCTCAAGCACGCCACGCGGCTGGGCGACCAGGTGCACGCCGCGATTTGCTTCAGCCTGGGCGGGCTCTACAGCGCCAAGGGCAAGTGGGGCGACGCCCGTGACATGTACGAGCGAAGCCTCGGGGTGGCGATGTCCGGGCTTGAGGACGTCTTCCTCGCCCTGGGGCGCACGTACGCCAAGCTCGGCGACCGGGCAGAGGCCCTCGACAACTACAAGCTGGCGGAAGACGAGGCGCCCGATAACGACCGGGTGCGCCAGGAGCTGCTGATCGCGTACCAGGGCCTCGGCGAGAAGGCGGCGGCGGCTCGCCAGCTGAGCTGGATGCAGGAGCGGGAGCGCAAGCTCGCCGAAGATAGCAAGCGGGCGGAGGCCGCGGCGCGGAAGTCGGCGGGGGAGGCCCAGCGCAAGGCCGGAGCGTCCCGCCCCGGCGAGACGCAGCAGCCCCCGGCCGCAGCCACCCCTCCCGATTGAGCGGTTTGGAAGCTTGCCGGCAGCCCGCCGCGCCACGCGCGCAAGCGCAGGCCCGAAAGGAGAAAGGTGACAGGTGACCGCAGGCTCACCCCAGGCAGCCTTTGTCACCGCTCACCTTTATACGCCTTTGGCGTCGTTTCACTTCTCCGCCGGAGGCGGACAAGTCGCCTGCGGTAGCGCGGATTATGAATCATCCGCGCTACCCGGCGGAAGGTATCGTGAAGACCCTCCTTAGCGGCCGCTACGAATTGGGCGACGAGGTGGGCAAGGGCGGCATGGCAATCACCTACCGCGCCCACGACATCGTGCTTGACCGTACGGTGGCAGTCAAGGTCATGCGCGAGCAGTTCATCAGCGACCCCGATTTCGTGCAGCGCTTCCGCCGCGAGGCGCAGGCCGCCGCCAGCCTGTCCCACGAGAACATCGCCTCCGTCTACGACAGCGGCGCCGACGGCGGCCGCCACTACATCGTGATGGAGTACGTCGAGGGGGAGAATCTCGAGCAGCGCCTGCGCCGCGAAGGCCCCCTCGATCCCGCAACCGCCATCGCCATCGCTCTGCAGGTGGTGGCCGCCCTCGCCGCCGCTCACGGCCGCGGCATCGTCCACCGCGATGTCAAGCCGCACAACATTCTCATCAACACCGAGGGCCGCGTCAAAGTCACCGACTTCGGCATCGCCAAGGCCATGAGCGCCTCCAGCCAGACCGGCACCGGAACCATCATGGGCTCAGTGCACTACTTCTCCCCGGAGCAGGCGCGCGGCGACGCGGTGGGCCCCCAGTCGGACCTCTACTCGCTCGGCATCGTGCTGTTCGAGGCGCTAACCGGACGGCGGCCGTTCGAAGGCGAGAATCCCGTCGCGGTCGCCCATCGCCAGATCTACGACCAGCCGCCACTCCCCAGCGAGTATCGCCCGCACCTGCCGTCGGAGTTGGAAGGCATCATCCTCAAGTGCCTGGAGAAATCGCTGGCGCGGCGTTACGCCAGCGCCGCCGAGCTGCGGGGATACCTGGAGGATGCGCGCGAACGCCTGAGCAGCCACGACGGCGCCCCGCAGCGCCGGCGATCGGTGTCGCGCGGACGTCGCCTGCGGCGAGGTGCCGGGTGGCTGGCGCTGACCGTGGCCGTCATCGGGGCGGGCGCGGGAACGTACTTCTATGCCGCTGGGCGCGAGCAGCCGGGGCTGGTGACGGTGCCGGAGGTGGCGGGATTCGACGCGGTCTCGGCGCAGCGCTTGCTCGCCGACCGGGGGCTGGTCTACCGCGCCGACCGGGAAGGCGTGTACGCCGAGCAGGCGCCGGGCTTGATCGTGCGCCAGAACCCCCGCGCGCTGGCGCGGGTGGCGCCGGATACCGCAGTCACCGTGTGGTTGAGCCTGGGGCCGAGATATGTCACGGTGCCCGATCTCGCGCGCATGTCGCAGCGGCAGGCGCAGACGATGCTGCGCCAGGCGAATCTCGAGCCGGGGGAGATCATCGAGCAGTACGACGACGAAGTCCCCGTGGGCTATGTCATATCCTCCGAGCCGAGCGCGCGGGAGCAGGTGGACAAGCGCACGCGGGTGGCGCTGATCATCAGCCGGGGCAAGCCGCCGACAACGTGGGTGCCCCCGGAGAACGGCGGGCCGGATACCGCGGAGGCGACCATCGCCTATACCGTGCCCGACGATGCCGGCGCGGGGCGTGTCCAGGTGCGCATCGAGGTGGTTGACGATCGCGGCAAGCGCGTGCTCTACGACGCCCAGCACATGGCCGGCGACCAGCTACCACCGGTGAAGGTGCGCTACGCCGGGCGCGCAGTGGTGCGAGTGCTGGTCGCGGGCCGCGAGCGTTGGAGTCGGGTCTACGGCGCCGAGACGCCTGGGGGCGCCGGGACGACCAGCGAACCGCCCGCCCCGGCCGCTCCGCCCGCACCCGCCGGCGAGTGACGCGGGCGCCCACGCCGACGGCGCCCGGAGTGCCGGCAGGCGACGGCGACAGTCGAAACGGGCGCAGCACGCGGCGCGTTCACACTCCGGTTGAATCTCGGCCGTGGGGTGATGCCTGCGGCCGATCGGATCAGCATCAGTGGTAATGCGCCGCCCCCGTCGGTGATCTCGCCAACCTCCAGAAACGGCTGCACCCGCATCAACCTTCACGCGACCGCGAGCGGCGAGCGATTGCCGTTTGAGGCGTCGCCGCGAGCGCCCCTTGCCTCAACCGCCTGTGCGCCGGCCGCCGCGGCGGCCCTACTTGCTGGGGCCGATGAATGTGTGCTATACTACGGCGCGGAGCTGGAGGGCAACCGACTTGAAGCAGACTTACCAACCCAAGCGGCGCCGCCGCAAGCGGGTTCACGGTTTTCTTCGCCGCATGCGAACCCCCGTTGGCAGGAGGGTCATTAAGCGACGCAGGGAGAGAGGCCGCATTCGGCTGACCGTCGGCCCCGGCAGGTGATCGCTCTGCACGGGAGCGGCAGCTTTCGCCGCGCGCTGGAGAGCGGCGCCCGTCACAGCGACAGTCTGCTGGCGCTGCGTGCGCTGAGGCGGCCGGATCAGGCGGGGCTCGAGACCGTCCGCGTCGGGGTGGTGGTAGGCAAGCGCTTCGGCGGGGCGGTGCAACGCAACCGGATACGCCGCTGGCTGCGCGAGTCCGCGCGCGCTGTCCTGTGCCGCTCGCAGGGCGCATGGGACCTGGTCTTGATTCCGCGGGACGCTGCCCGTACGGTCACTCATGGTCAACTGCGAGAATCGCTCTGCCGCCTGGTGCGCAGGGCCGGGATATCCAGGCACGACGACTAGCTCCGCTCGTGGACTGGCCGCGCGCGCGGTTCTGTGGCTGCTGCGGCTCTACCAGCGCCGCATCTCGTCGCTGCTGCCGCAAACATGCCGGTTCTACCCCACCTGCTCCGAATACGCGCGCCAGTCCATTGTGAAGCACGGGCTATCCCGCGGAGCATGGCTCGTGCTCAGGCGACTGAGCCGCTGTCACCCGCTGCACCCGGGGGGATTCGACCCAGTGCGCTGAGTCAGTGCGACGCGGTTGGCGTGCGTCGGATCGCCCCCGAGGCGATGGCGGCGGGGACACCCGGCGGCGAAGCGCAATCTGGAACGAGGCTGTGGTGAGACCCATTGACTTTCGCATCATACGTCGCCTGATAGCCCTGGGCTGCACCGCGGTGCTGGCGGTGTTGCTTGCCGGCGGGTGCGTAGGTCGCCCCCAGACGGCGCTTCCCCGCGAGCAAATGAAGCGGGTGGAACGGGCGCTCAACGAGGTGGAAGCGGCTACCCGCGACGCGACGCGTGATCTGCGCCGGGACTGGGAGGAGCAGCTGCGCAGCGCCCAGGCGCAGGAGAAGCCCGATCCGCTAGAAACCGCGCGTCTGGAATTCGCTATCGCCTACGCCCTGGAGCGCGACCAGCAATTCCGCGAAGCGGCAGCCGGTTACCACAAGCTCGAACGAGGTCCTCTGGGACCACCTGCGAACTTCCGCGAGGGCGAAATCAATCTGCTGGGACTGCGGGATCGCAAGGAGGCGATCAAGGCCTACGGCCGGGCCGCGACGGCCCCGCTGGGCGCCACCCTGTGGCAGCGGGTGCCGGCGGCGTCGGGGCGACCCCGGGTGCAAGGGGGCATCGTCTGGCCGTCGGTACTGGCCGGCGCTCCTCAGGGTCGGCTGGAGCTGGTGGCGGCGGCGCAGGCGGCGCAGATGGCCCTCGATCTGCTCCAGCGCGGCGATTGGCGCTACCAGGCGGTGTCGCGGTTCGTGGCGCTGTTGGGTGGCGACCGCCGCTACTCGCATGCGCTGGCGCTGCTGCTCATCGCGGTGGTGGTCAAGCTGGTGACGACGCCGCTCACCAGCTCCTCGTTCCGCTCCATCCGCGCCATGCAGAGCTTGCAGCCGCTGATCAAGGAGCTGCAGGAGAAGCACAAGGGAGACCGGCCGGCGCTGGCTGCGGAGCAGATGCGGCTGTTCAAGAAGTACAAGATCAACCCCCTGGGCGGATGCCTGCCGATGCTCATCCAGATGCCGATCCTGATCGGGGTATACCAGGGGATACGATTCTACATTTTCCAGCTCTCCAGTGCCCGCTTCCTGTGGATCGAGAACCTGGCGCATCCCAACATGCCGCTGCTGATCATGTATGCCATCAGCCTTTACTTCTCGCAGAAGCTGACGACCATGCCCAGCGCCGACCCGCAGCAGCAGCAGATGCAAAAGACCATGACCTTGATGATGCCATTGATGCTGACGGTTTTCTTTGCGACGCTGCCGGCCGCTTTCATCCTCTACTGGCTGTTCTATAACATTCTCATCACCGGGCACCAGTGGTATATGATGCGCCAGCCGGCGCCCGCGCTTGCGCCCGCCGGGGGGGCGCCGGAGGGCGCGGCGGCGAAAGCGCGTCCGCGCCGCCGACGCAAGAAGTAGCGGCCGCGGGGTCGGACGAGACCGGGGCGTCTGCGGCGCCGCCGCATAGGCACGAAGATTGGGGGACGTGAGACATGGCGTCAATCGAGAAGACGGCGAGGACTGCGGAGGAAGCCATTCAGTTGGCGCTGGAGGAGCTGGGCTTGCCCCGCGAGCGGGTGGAGGTGGAGATCCTGGAGGAAAGCCGATCGCTGCTCGGCATCCTCGGCACGACGCAGGCGCGAGTACGCGTGACCTCGCACTTGAGCCTCGGCGAGGGCGCCGCGCACACCCTGGCCGAGATGCTCGCGCACATGGGCGTGGAAGCCAAGCCGAAGGTAATTGAGGAGGACGATTCCCAGGCCGTGATTGACATCGAAGGCACCGAGCTGGGGCTGCTCATCGGCAAGCACGGGCAGACCCTCGCCGCGCTGCAGCATCTGCTCGGCCTCATGGTCAATCGCGGCGAGGAGAATCGCAAGCGCATCATCCTCGACGCCGAGGGCTATCGCGCCCGCCGCGAGGAGTCCCTGCGCCATCTCGCGCTGGGGGCCGCTCGCAGGGCCCAGCAAACCGGGGAGGCGATTACCCTTGACCCGTTGCTGCCGCACGAGCGCCGCATCATCCACACCGTCCTCGCCGATGAACCCAGCGTCACCACGCGCAGCATCGGCGAGGAGCCGGTGCGTCGCATCGTGATCGAGCCGCGCGGGGCCGCGCGCCCAGGTCGCCGCGACGGCCGCGGACGGGGCTACCCGCCCGGCGCACCGCGGGGGCCGGAAGAGCCGGAGCCCGAACTGCCGGGGGAAGGCCCGGAGAGCGAAGGGGACGAGGAACTGAAAGAGGAGCCTGAGGGGCGGGACGGGCAGTAGGTGCCCCTTCCGATCATCAAGCATCCGCCGCCGCCCGCGCTTTGACCAGCCTCGATACCGCGCGGAACTCGTCGGTGCCGGCGCGCTCCAGCAGTTGGAAGAGCGCGGTTTCGATGGTGGTGATGATCACCCCCGCGGCGCGCAGGTGGTCCACCGCCGTCCGCTCATCAAGCTCTCTCCGGCAGGCGACGGCGTCGGCGACCACGTGCGTGCGGTAGCCGGCGCGCAGCAGGTCGAGCGCGGTCTGCAGGACGCAGATGTGGGTCTCGATGCCACAAACGATCGCGGTGCCGCGCCCCAGCGCCCCCGCGGCGTCGGTGAAGACGGGCTCGCCCCAGCAACTGAAGGCCATTTTCCCGATCACCGGCGCGTCGCCCAGGAGCTCCGCCACCTCGGGCAGCGTCCGCCCCAGCTTGCCGGGGTTCTGCTCGGTGGCGATGACCGGCAGGCCCAGCAGCGGCGCCGCCCGCAGCAGCAACTGCACCCCCTGCAGCACGCGCTTTTTGCGCTGCACCAGGTTCCACACCGAGGCCTGCATGTCCACTACCACCACAAACGCATCATCCCGGCGCAGGATATTGGCGTGTCGCATGCTGTCTTGGGGCTCCTGATAATGCTCCCCGCATGACCGCGGGTGCCACAGGAGCCTTCAACGCGGGGGGCGGTTTCCCTTTGCCGGCGAGGTGGGCGCTGGTCGCCGGCGGGGACGGCATATGGTTGAGCTCGACTGCTTCCGACCCTGCGCAACCGCACCCCTACGTCGCCCTGGGCTTGGGTGTTACCTTCTTTCTTTGGTGCGGCGGCGGGCGGTGCCCACCCCTCTCCCTGGAAGGGAGAGGTCGGCGAGCGCTGGCGAGCCGGGTGAGGGTGGACGGCGGGAGTGTTTACCCTCACCTTGATCCTCTCCCCTTCGACAGGCTCAGGGCAGGCTCTGGAAGGGAGAGGCGTGACTTGTGGGGCATGCCGAAACTCAGTGCTCACACCCCTGGGCTTGCCCGTCGGCCTGAATCTGCTATAATGGCGCCGGAGTCGGCAGCGGTGGAAGATACGCCTCGACAAGCCCTGCGCAGCGCCGCCCGCATCGTCGTCAAGCTCGGCACCAACGTCGTCGCCACGCCCGACGGCGCCATCAACCGCGCGGTGCTGGCGAGCCTGGCGCAGGAGATCGTCGAGCGCCGGCGCGCGGGCAAGCAAATCCTGCTCATCACTTCCGGCGCGGTGCGCAGCGGCCTCGCGCGCCTGGGGCTGCCGGGAGCCACCGAGGACTTCCCCACCCGCCAGGCGGCTGCCAGCGTCGGCCAGATCGAGCTCATCGCCTACTATCGCGAGGTCTTCGCCCGCTTTGACCAGCCGGTGGCGCAGGTACTGCTGACTCAGGCCGACATCGCCGACCCGCGCCGCTATCTCCATCTGCGCAACACCCTTTCGACCCTGCTGGCCAAGGGCGCCCTGCCCATCATCAACGAAAACGACCCCGTGTCCATCGAGGGCGTGGCCATCGGCGAGAACGACCGCCTGGCCGCCTTGGTGGCGGCCAAGATGGACGCCGATCTGCTGGTGCTGCTGTCGGACGTGGACGGGCTGTTCACCGGCGACCCGCGCAGCGACCGCAGCGCCGAGCTGATCGGCTCGGTCGCATCCATCACCCGCGACATCGAGCGCGTCGCGCAGGAATCCGTCGGTGGCGCGGGCCGAGGCGGGATGACTGCCAAGATTCATGCAGCGAAGGCGGCCATGAACGCGGGGGTGTACATGGTCATCGCGCGCGGCGCGTCGGAGCGGCCGCTGACGCGCATCCTGGAGGGGGAGGCGGTGGGCACGCTGTTCGTCCCGCGCCCGGGCAAGCTGCGCTCGCGCAAGCACCGCATCGGCTTCGTGCAGACCCCCAAGGGGCGCCTGGTGGTGGACGACGGTGCTCGGCGGGCGCTGCTCGAGCGTGGATCGAGCCTGCTGGCGGTCGGCATCGAGTTCGTTTCCGGCCAGTTCCGCCAGGGCGACGTGGTGAGCGTGGTGGATTCGAGCGAAGCCGAGATCGCGCGCGGGCTGGTCAACTACAGCGCCGACGATGTGCGCAAGATCCGCCGCTGCCGCACCAGCGAAATCGAGGCGCGGCTGGGGCGCTGCCCCTTCGACGAAGTCATCCATCGAGATAACCTCGTGCTGCTGGAATAGCCGTGCGGTGCCTGCGGGCGCTCGTTGCGTCCAGACCAGGACTCTTGCGCCACGCTCGATCACTCGAGGCCCGCAAAACGGTGCCGCTCGCGTCGCGCCGTCAGCGAGAAGCGGATCGGACTTGACCACGCCATGGCGCCCCCCCGCGTGGTCACGCGGACGTAGTAGTATGCGAAGGTGCTCCCGAGTCTGGGGGCGGATAACGCGCAGTCGCGCCAGGGCGTGGCGTCAACGTGCTCGAACTCGACCAGCCACTGGCTTGGGGAGGCGACGTGGATCACCTCACCGCTGCGCACGATCTCGACGGACAGGATGTCCTCGCGAGCCGCGCATCTGACTCTGAGGGTGCGGCGCGTGGGCGCGGCACTCCGTGAGCACGCGACCTCCGTGCCCATCGGTCTCCCGCACACCGACACCTCGAGCAGAATCCGCTCCCCGGTGGTGGCATAGCAGTTGCGGTTCCGCATGTTGCGAAAGATGCTCGCGCGCGACAGGCGCGACCCGATTACAGCGGTGATGCCCGGCGGCCGATCGATATGGCGCGGTTCGATGCCGCGAGCGAAGGTCAACGCAGTGTGCGCGTCGGTGCCGGCGATGAAGCCGAGATGATACCCTTGGGCAAGCAGGTCCTGCGCAAAGCACGGCCCTTCGGCGACTTCTTTGAGCGGATATGGGTTTCCGCGATACTCGCTGGTGCCCCACTTCGAGTGGATTTCAACCAGCGGCATGGCCTCGGGCCCGGGGTAGATCTCCTCGCGCAGCGCGCCGTGCTTGCCCGCCCGGGAAGTGTGGTGTGGCACGACAAAGAACCGCTTGCCTTTCAGCCCCTTGCACAGGGTCAAGACATCCCCATCGTCATACGCATCGACGAAGTGCGGCAATGAGTCATAGAAATACACGTTGTTGTCGCCGCCGCTACCGCTCTTCAGCGAAGCCTCATAACCCGGCAGCATCGTGAACCGACCGGGCTCGTCGTACCGCGCGTCGGTCGCGCGGAGCGTCTTCCACTTACCCCTTGAGCCGCGGCCGTTCGATACATGGTCGGTTAGCGAAGCGAAGTCCAGGAAGTACACATCGCGGGCCGCGACGCAGCCGACGTCGGGTGTCCGGCAGGAGTCGGCATGGCAGTCGGATAGGGTTGTGTGGAGGTGCGGGTCGCCCCACCAGACTCGCCGCCGGGGGCGGGGGAGGCAGTGAACCGGGTTGCTGTAGTGTGACCGCCCGTCGTACATGGCCCGCACGCGAAACACCCCCGGCTTGGTGATTCGTGCGCCACAGATGCGGCACGCAGCGACGCGGCCCGGAGCGAACTCCACATGGCGGGCGCGCTCCAGCGTCTCGCCGGCCAGCACCGTTAGCCGATTGGTGCCCGTGGTCGAGGGACGCCCGGTTCTATCAAGCACAGATACGCCGATGTCGAACTGTTCGCCGACGCCGACAATCGTCGGCACGGTGAGCATGACCTCATGCGGCGCGCTGCCGGCCGCCTCGCTGCGGATGATCTGTTCGGCAGACGAGTCCATCGCGCTCAACGCGCGTTCTGAACGCCGAGTGCCCATGCCTCGAATCCACCTCCGTTCCGCCTCCCGCAAGTGCGGCGGACGTCCGGTTCAGTCCCACATCGCGGCACACCATACGGCATGTGCCAGGAATCAACCGCGCGGCTGCTCAGCGCCGGTGTCCTGATCGGAAGCGAGGAACGCGAACAGGTCTGCGTCTGAGAACGCAAACTCCAGGCGCACCAGCTTGCCTTTGAGCGCGCTCATGCGAGCGGCCTTCCATTCAACAGCGTGCCGCACGCAAGTCCAGGTCGCCGACCACAGCCGCCTCACTGCACGAGCAGGCTGACCTTGACTTGACAGCTTATGCGCAGCTTGCCGGGGACCTCGGGCACGCCCGGCGGGGCTTCGGCGGGGGCGACTACGGGCGGGGCGGCAACAGACGCTTCCCTTGCCGAATAGGCATATGGGTAATTCCACCCGCCCTGGTACTCCTCGGAGATGCTCTGGACGCCGACGATCCTGGCGCCTGCGGCGCTCGCCATGGCCTTCGCCTTTAGCATCGCCCGTTCAGTTGCCAGACGCAGCGACGCCGCCCGCAAGGCGTTCTCATCCTGCACCTCCCAGGTGAGACCCGAAAGACTGGTGGCACCGGCCTCCACAGCCGCGTCCACAACATCGGGGAGCTTGTCGAAGTCGCCACCTTTCAGGGTAACCCGCAGCCAGTGGTAGGCCTTGTACCCTACCCGCAGGCTGCGTCGTTTTGCCGCGTCGTACTCGGTGGCCTCACCGAGGTACAGCTCGGAGGTCTCGAGCGCGTCGGCTGTCACCCCCAACCTGGCTAGCCTTGCCTTGATCGCCTGGACGGTCTGGGCGACGCTGCTCGCTGCTTCCTTGGGCGTCGGACGCACAGCCTTGACGCCGAGCGAGATTCTGGCGGCATCCGGCTCGGCTTCCTCGTAGGCATCAGCGGTCACCGTGAGCACCCGTGGCCCCGGCGCAGGCTTGCGCCGCCAGGCTGCGGCATCAATAAGCGTGGCGAGAACCGCCAGCGCCAGCACCACCACCACGATCTGGCCGAACACGGACTCTCGGTGCATTCTCGATACCTCCCTGCTTCACGGCTCCCTCGCCGCTCGCCGCCGAGCCGGGCGTCCGTCGCGGTCTTCGGCACGTGCTGCGGCATTCCTGCCGCATGTAGGGCTTCTCCGGCAGGAAAAGTCCGCCGGACGGGCAATCTCAACCACAAGCTAGTCCGTACGGGAGGCGATACCATGGATGCAATCGAGGCGATCAAGAAACGCACGAGCGTGCGCGCTTACAAGCCCGACCCGGTGCCGCGCGAGCTGCTCGAGGAGCTGGTGGATTGCGGCCGGCGCGCGCCATCGGCGATGGCGGTCAACCCCTGGCAGTTCGTGGTGGTGACCGAGAAGGCGATGCTCGGCAGGCTCGCGGCGACCACCGACTACGGCAAGTTCATCGCCGATGCGCCGGCGTGCATTGCTGTCCTCTGCGAGGACGTCAAGTACTTCCTGGAGGACGGCTGCGCGGCGGTCGAGAACATCCTGCTGGCCGCCGCCGCGCGCGGCCTCGGGGCGTGCTGGGTAGCCGGGGACAAGAAACCCTACGCCAACACCATCCGCGACCTGCTAGGCGCGCCGGCGACCCATCGCTTAGTCGCCCTGCTGGCGGTCGGGTATCCGGCCTCCGAAGCGCAGCCGAAGGAGAAGCCCGCGCTCGACCAGGTGCTGCACTGGGAGCGGTACTGAGACGGGCGGGGACCGTCCCTACGTGGACTGTACCCGCCCGCAAGGGGACAGTCCCCATTCGGGGACAGTCCCTTCGCCCCGCCGTGCGGCAATCGCGCGCCGTGGAACTTTTCGCCGACGCCGCTGGTCAAACCCAACGACAACGGGGTGCCGTCTGTCTCTCCGAATCAAGCAAGCAGGAATGGGAGGACGAGCATGACTAAGCGTATCCTGGCGATGTTGCGGCGACCGCAGGTGGGACCCGCTTTGGTCGCACTGGCGATGATTTCGACGGCGGTCGCGGTGGGCCCGCGCGAAATGCGCGCCGACACCGGCATCAGCCCGCTTGAGACTCGAATCCTGGGGCAATCGCAGTGGCTGGCCGGCAGCACCGCTTCGCTGCGCGTGATCGTCAGCGATCATGACACCGGCAAGCCCCTGCGCGCGTGGGTGCGCGTCGCCGCGCGGCCCCAGCCCAAGGGTGACGAGCAACCCGCGGCGCTGACCATCCTGCACGAACGGCGCACCGACCGCTCTGGCACGCTGGACGCCGGGTTTCGCGTCCCGGCTTTCGAGCCGGGCCAGTACGAGCTGGTGGTCGAGGTCGGCGCCGGCACCGCGGGAACCGATCTCGTCAAGCAGCCGCTGCGCATCACCAAGCGCGCCGAGGTGCTGCTCACCACCGACAAGCCCATCTACCAGCCCGGCCAGGTTATCCACCTGCGGGCGCTGGCGCTGATGAAGCCGCAGCGCCTGCCGGTCGCCGGCGAGAAGGTCATCTTCGAGATCGAGGACGCCAAGGGCAACAAGGTCTTCAAGCAAGGCGTTGAGCTGTCACGCTTCGGCGTCGCCGGCGCCGACTTCCAGCTCGCCAGCGAGCTCAACCTCGGTCGCTGGCGGGCGCGCGCGGTGCTGCCCTTCGGCAGCGCCGAGAAGACCATCGCCGTCGAGCGCTACGTCCTGCCCAAGTTCAAGATCGTCATCACCCCCGACAAGTCGTTCTACCTGCCGGGCGAGATCGCGACGGGCAAGCTTCAAGCCGACTACATCTTCGGCAAGCCGGTAGCCGGCGGCGAGGTGCTAATCACCGCCTCGACCTTCGACATCGGCTGGACCGAGATCGGCGAAATCCACGGGCGCACCGATGACAACGGGACTTACCGCTATTCCATCGAGCTGCCAAAGACGTTCGTCGGCCAGCCCCTGGAGCAGGGCAAGGCCCTGGCCAAGCTCGACGTGGAGGTCACCGACCGCGCCGACCATAGCGAGCACGCGGCCAAGACCATGCCCGTCGCCCAGGACCCCATCAGTATCGTCGCCATCCCCGAGAGCAAGACCCTGCGCCCCGGCCTGCCCAACACGGTTTACCTCATCACCGCTTACCCCGACGGCACGCCGGCGCGTTGTCGCCTGAGCGTGACGGTTACGGGGGCGGCGCGGTCGGCAACGACCGATGATCTGGGCATTGCGGACCTGAGTTTCACTCCGACCGGCGGCGTCTCTCTGACGGTTGTCGCCGACGACGGCAAGGGCAACAAGGCAGAGCGCACGATCCCGCTTGGCGTCCAACCCGGCGCGGACGCCATCATCCTGCGCGCCGACGCCGCCATCGCCCGCGCCGGCGACAAGCTCGACGTGACGGTGCTGTGCACGCGCCAGACCGGCACCGTCTATCTCGACGCAGTGCGCGACGGGCAGACCATTCTGACGAAATCCCTCGACCTCAGCGGCGGCAAGGCGACGATGTCGCTGCCCATCACCCCCGATATGATAGGCACGGTTGAGCTACATGCCTACAAGATTCTACCTGACGAGAACATCATCCGCGACACGCGGCTGATCTATGTCAAACCGGCGGACGATCTGAGAATCGGCATCACGACCGACAAACAGACCTATCGCCCGCGCGGCAAGGCCCGCGTGGAGTTCACCGTCACCGACCAGCAGAATCATCCGGTGCTGGCCGCGCTCGGCGTGGTGGTGGTGGACGAGGCGGTCTATGCGCTGCAAGAGATGCAGCCGGGCCTGGCGGAGATCTACTTCACCCTGGAGCGCGAGCTGATGGAGCCGCGGTACGAGATCCACGGGCTGCGGCCGGCGAGCGTGGTGCGCGGGGAACTGCCGATCCCCGAAGCCGACCGCGCGGGCCTGCAGCAGAAGGCGGCGCGGGTGCTGTTCGCGGCAGTGGAGCGTCCGGAGCGGTTCAGCCTTAGCGTCAACACCTACACCGAGCGGGTGGCGAAGATGCGCGAGCAGTGGATGCAGGCCATGTCGCGCGACGCAGAGCGTATCAACCGCGCGCTGGAACAGTATCGCCAACGCCACGGTCGCTATCTCGATCCCAACGCCGACATCGCCGTGCTGGTGCAAGAGGGCCTGCTGCGGCGCTCCGACCTGCGCGACCAGTGGGGCAACCCCTACCGCGTGCGCTTCCGCGCTGCCAACGCGTGGCTGGAGAGCGCAGGGCCGGACGGACGGTGGGATACCGTGGATGACCTGCGCGCCGCCGAGATGCTCGGTCGCTTCCGCGGCGGAGCAGTGGAATCTGAGCAGATGCCCGCAATGCCGCAAGAAGGGCTCTTCTTCGGCCGGCGTGAAGCGGCCGCGGCGCCCGCGGCGATGGCAAAGGACGCCCGCCGCGAAGTCGGCGACGCCGCCGCCCCCGAGCCGGTGATGGTGCGCCAGTTCTTCCCCGAGACCATGTTCTTCGATCCGCAGATCATCACCGACGAACGCGGCCGCGCCACCCTTGACCTCGACATGGCCGACTCCATCACCACCTGGCGCATGAGCACCATGGCCTCCTCCATGCGCGGGCAACTCGGCAGCCGCGACCTGCCCCTGCGCGTGTTCCAGGATTTCTTCATTGACATTGACCTGCCGGTCGCCCTGACGCAGAACGATGAAGTCTCGATCCCGGTGGCGATCTACAACTACTTGAAGCGCCCGCAGGAGATCAAGCTGGAGCTGGAGCGCGGCGCCTGGTTCGAGTTGCTGGGTGACGCCGCCAAGACGGTGACCATCAAGGCCGAGGATGTCGGCGTGACTTATTTCCGCCTGCGCGTAAAGCAGATCGGCAACCACCGCCTCACCGTCACCGCGCGCGGGAGCGAGATGTCGGACGCCATGCAGCGCCAGATCGAGGTCGTCCCCGACGGCAAGGAGGTGCGCGAGGTGGTCAACGACCGCATTGACGCCGACGTCCGCCGCACCGTCGTCATCCCCGCCGAGGCGCTGCCCGACGCCAGCAACCTCCTGGTCAAGATCTACCCCGGCGTGTTCAGCCAGGCGGTGGAGGGGCTGGACGCGATGCTGCGCATGCCGTTCGGCTGCTTCGAGCAGACGTCTTCGGTGACCTACCCCAACGTGCTGGTGCTCGACTACCTGAAGACGACCGGCAAGGTCAGCCCCGAGCTGCAGATGAAAGCCGAGGGGTTCATCGGCGTCGGCTACCAGCGGCTGGTGTCGTACGAGGTGGCGGGCGGCGGCTTCTCGTGGTTCGGCAACGCGCCCGCGCACCAGGTGCTCACCGCCTACGGGCTGCTGGAGTTCTCCGACATGGCGCGGGTGCATGAGGTTGACGCCAACGTCATCCGCCGCACCCAGGAATGGCTGGCCGGCCGCCAGCAGGCCGACGGCACGTGGCCGCTGGACAAAGGCGGCATCGCCGAGGGCATCATCAACCGCCAGACCGATGTCTTCCGCACCACCGCCTACATCACGTGGGCGCTCGCCGAATCGGGCTACCAGGGGCCGGCGCTCAGCAAGGGCCTCGATTATGTCCGCGCGCACTACGCCAAGGAGAAGGACCCCTACGCGCTGGCGGTGGTCGCCAACGCGTTCCTGACCATTGACCCCAACGATCCCGACGGCAAGACCGCGATTGACATGCTCGCCGAGTTAGCGGTGGAGCAGGACAAGGTCGCCTACTGGAAGGGCGCCGGGCGCACGTTTACCGGCGCCACCGACCAAGGCGCCGACCTCGAGACGACGGCGCTTGCCGCCTACGCCGTGGTGAAATCCGGGCGTCACGTCGGCCTTACCAACAAGGCGATGAACTATCTCGTCCAGGCCAAGGATTCCTTCGGCACCTGGCAGACGACCCAGGCCACGGTGTGGGCGCTCAAGGCGATGCTGGCGGCGATGGGCAAGGCCACGCAGGAGATTGACGCCAAGCTGACGGTGTCTATCAACGGCAAGCAGGCGGCCAAGTTCGCCATTACCCCCGAGGACTACGATGTCATGCGCCAGGTGGATCTGAAGGGCCTGGCGCAGGCCGGTAAGAACGAGGTGACGATCACCTTCTCCGGCAAGGGCAGCGCGCTCTACCAGATCGTGAGCATCTACTACCTGCCGTGGCAGCGCGTGCAGCAGCCGCCGAAGGAAGTCCTCGGCATCCAGGTCAGCTACGACAAGACCCGCCTCGCCCAGAACGACACCGCCACCTGCTCGGTGAAGGTGACCAACAATACCGGCAAGGTCGCCGAGATGGTCATCATTGACCTCGGCGTTCCCCCCGGATTCGAGGTCATGCCCGAGGACTTGCAGCGCATGGTGGATAAGGGCGTGTTCCAGAAGTTCACTCTCGCCGCGCGGCAGATCATCATCTACATCGAGGAGATCAAGCCGGGCGCGCCGCTGGAGTTCTCATACACCCTGCGGGCGAAGTTCCCGATCAAGGCCAAGACGCCGCAATCGCGAGTGTACAAGTACTACAACCCCGAGGTCGTCGGCATCGCCCGACCGGTGGAGATGGCGATCGAGGGCTGAGAGGAGGTCATTCCGAGCTAGACGAGGAATCCCTTACCTCCAGGTGCAACCACGGCAGGGGGCCCCTCGCTGCGCTCGGGGTGACATCACTCATTGGGTGAACGCGGATGAGCGGGGCAGGGACACAGCACGAGCTAGCGACCGGCACGCCTGCCTGTGGGCTCGGCCGGAAGTGACAAACTGAACGCAGGAAACGCTCGTAGTAGCCGGCGGGGACTTCTCTTCGGACGTGGGTTCGATTCCCACCGCCTCCACCACTTCTGTTTATCGAAACATTCTCTCTCGCAGAAAACCCGCCTCACGGAGAGGCGGGCTTTGGCGTGTAGTAGCCTCATTCTCGGCGGTCTGCGCTTCGCAGACCTTCGGACGGCTCACCCCTTTTTCGCCCTCTTTGGACGTCCAAAACGGCCCTCCGGGCCTTTCTTTCTCCCTGTGGTGAGCGGAGCCGAATCCATGAATCCTTCGGACTTGCGCCAATCCGTCCGTTGGTAGAGAATCCAGTATTTATGCGGGTTTTTCGACCCTAGATTTTGCTAGGGTTCGATTCGGACACGCTGACCACTCGGCGTTTCGAACTCCCGTCCGATGGGTTAAGCTTATCGCTGGGCCCTCAAGTGCTGCTCTCGCTCCGCCACCTCCGACGTGAATTCGCGTACTCGGGCCTTCCAGTACGCCTCCAGCGAGAAACCCTCTGGCCAGGCAAAGGTCTCTTCAAGCAGTCTGGCGCTGGCAATGCGGTAGATGCTAAAGGCGCGTATCTCCTTTCGGACTTCGCAATAGGCAACCAGATACCAGTGTGTTGTCTTCACGACGAGGCCGTAAGGGCGCACGATGCGGCTGCTCTTCTTGCCCGCGGCGTTTTCGTATTCCAGCGCCACCTTGCGCGAGTGCCAAACCCCTTGCCTCAAGGTGTGTAGATGGTCTAAGACAGGCGCTCCCTCCCACCAAGGGGTGGGATCGAAGTAGAACCTCTTCTGGGCAATGCGGACATCCCGACGGTAGCGGGCGGGCAGTCGCGATTCCAGGCGTCCTAGTGTCAGCAGTCGCGCTAGAGTGTACCGGCCATAGTCGCCCCATGTGTACCACGTGATCGCCGGGGGTGGGTACCACCCATGATCGGGGGTGGGTACCACCCGGCGAGCAGCATCTGGGTCGTTGCCACGGGGAATTCCCTC